>JANPEZ010000013.1:0-18668 GCA_031423155.1 Actinomycetes bacterium | reverse complement strand
GATGTCGATCGCTACGCCGTGAACGGACAGTCCAGGGTCCTCATGGTCGCGGCACGCGAGGTAAGCCAGAGCGGTATCCCGGGGGGAGGCAACTGGCAGACGAAGCATCTGGTCTACACGCACGGCTTCGGACCGGTTGCGGTGCAGGTGAATACCGCTACCGCCGAGGGCGCCCCGATCTTCACCGTCAGCGACATCCCTCCCGTCGGCTCTCCCAACCCGGCCGAGCCCCGCGTCTACTACGGCGAGGTCTCCGACGTCCCATACGTGATCGTCGGCACCGGCACCGATGAGATCGACTACGAGGGAGCGTCCAGTTCGGATCAACAGAAGTACCGGTACGAAGGCGAGGGCGGCATCCCGATGGGCGGCATCTTGCAGCGGGCGATGTTCGCCTGGAAGTACAAGGACGTGAACCTGGTGATCTCGGGACTGATCGACTCGAACAGCAGGATCATGATCTATCGGGGCATCGAGGATCGCCTCCGGAAGGCGGCTCCATTCCTCGACCTGGACGGCGATCCGTACATGGCTGTGGTTGACGGCCGGATGGTGTGGATCTGGGACGCCTTCACCACGACAGATCAGTATCCGTATTCACAGAGGGTGGATCTCTCGGACGCGACGGGGAACAGTGCCCTCCCTGGCGAAGCCAACTACATCCGCAACTCGGTGAAGGTAGTGACGGATGCCTACAGCGGCCAGATGACCTTCTACGACGTGTCCGGAGGAACGGATCCGATCATCCAGGCGTGGGGGAAGATCTATCCCGGCATGTTCACTCCCGGCTCGGAGGCCGGCACCGACCTGAGTAGCCACTTCCGCTATCCGGAGAACCTCTTCCAGATACAGGCGACGCAGTTCGCCAAGTACCACGTGACCGATCCCCAGGTGTTCTTCGCGAATCAGGACGCTTGGCAGGTGCCGGACGATCCGACGATCCCGGCCAACGTGGATCAGGCCGTCGAGGACAAGCCTTCCGGAGCGTTGCGCCCGAACTACCTGCTCATGCGCCTGCCCGGCTCTTCCACGGAACAGTTCCAGTTGATCATGCCTTTCGTCCCCGACGGAAGACAGAACATGGTCGCCTGGATGGCGGCGAACTCCGATCCGGAGAGCTACGGCGAGTTGGTTGCTTACGAATTCCCGAAGGGCGAGAACATCGATGGGCCTTCACAGGTCTTCGGGCGCATGAACCAGAACCAACAGTTCTCCTCCGAAAGGACGCTGCTGGGTCAGGTGGGATCCACGGTGGTCTTCGGTGACTTCCAGACCATCCCCGTCGGTGAGTCTTTCCTGTACGTCCAGCCCGTCTTCGTCCGTTCCTCGCAGGAGAACGCGATACCTGAGCTGAAGTTCGTGCTGGTTGCCAACGGGGATACGGTCGGAGTGGCGGGCAACCTCGCCGACGCGATCGCCGCGGCTACCGGAGCGGAGACGACTGGCGGGGGAGAACCACCCACGGGAACCATCGACGAGCAGATAGCGGAGCTGCTCACGCAGGCGGTCTCCCACTTCGAGGCCGCCGACGCGGCGCTCAAGGACGGGAACCTCGCCCTGTATCAGTCCGAGTTGCAGCAGGCGCAGGACCTCGTCCAGCAGGCCAACGATCTGGCTTCCAGCGCGGTGCCGGGCGAGCCGGCCCCCTCACCCTCGCCCTAGATCCGGAAGTCCGGATCCGCCTCAAGCTCGGCCACGTCCATCTGGGCCTTCTGCAGGTGTCCGGAGTAGTCCCAGTTCATGGCCTGCCAGCGCGTGAACTGATCCAGGACCCAGATGCCGGATTGGCGCGAACCGTTGCCGCTCTTGCCGTTGCCGCCGAACGGAAGATGAGCCTCGGCTCCGCTCGTGGAGTTGTTCACGCTGACCATCCCCGCGCTCACCCGCTCGCGGAACCTGAAGGCGTGCAACGGGTTCCGCGTGTAGATGGAACTGGACAAGCCGTATCCGTGGGCGTTGGCGAGGGCTATCCCCTCGTCGAAATCGGTGAAGGTCGCCACGCCGACTATCGGACCGAAGGTCTCGGTCCGATAGATCTCATCGTCCATCGTGACGCCATCGACGATCGTCGGGTGGTAGAAGAGCCCTTCTTCGGGATCCCGGCCGACGAATCCCTCACGCGGGTTCTCGCTCGTGATCCGCCCGACGCTGGTCGAACCGGCGACCCGGTGGTGCGGGCGGATCAGGCCGAGCCAGTCCTCGAACATGTCGCAGAACCGGCTGGAGATCATCGGGCCGTACAGGACGTCCTGGGTGGGATCTCCTATGGGCGCCTCGCGCGCGGCCTTGTCGAAACGGGCCATGAAGTCGTCGTGGATGTCTGCGTGGACGATCGCCGTCCCAAGCGACGTACACCTTTGACCCGCGGTCCCGAAGCCGCTGAACAGCGCCCCTTCGACGGCCAGGTCCAGATCTGCGTCCGGCATCACGACCAGAGGGTTCTTGCCTCCGAGTTCAAGGCATGGCGACTGCAGATGCCGGCCGCATAGTTCTCCGATCCTGCGCCCCACATCCGTCGAGCCCGTGAAACCCACCTTGTCCAGGAGCCCGCGTTCCATCGCCTGCTCCAAGCCCTCGAAGGTCTGGGCTCCGTCGGCAAGAGCCATGTTGAAGGCGCCCGGAGGAAAGCCCGCGTGAAGGATCAGTTGGGCGAAGGCGCTCGCGGTTGCGGGCGTGTACTCGGCCGGCTTCCAGACGACGGCGTTGCCGCACAGCAGTGCCGGCACGATGTACCAGGAGGGCACCGCGACGGGGAAGTTGCCCGCAGTGATGATGGCGGCGACGCCGACGGGAACCCGGAACGTGAAGAGCTGCTTGTCCGGCATCTCGCTCGGCACCGTCTGTCCATACAGACGCCGTCCCTCCCCGAGGAAGAAGTTGCAGGTGTCGACGACCTCTTGAACTTCGCCCCGGGATTCCCGGATCGGTTTTCCTATCTCTCGCGTGATCAGCTGCGAGAGGGCCTCGAAGTTCTGCTCGACGAGCCGACCGAGTTGCTGGATCGCTCGCCCCCGAACCGGCGCCGGAACAGCGGCCCAGGCCGGCTGGACCGAGCGCGCGGCGGAGCACGCCTCGACGAAAGTGGAGGAGTCGCCGAGCAGGACCTCGGCAACAGGCTCGTCGAGCCTGGCCGGGTTGGTGATGACAGATCGCCCTCCGGGAGCATCGATCAGCGCGGATCCACCGATCAGTGAGGAGACGGTCTTCATGCGCGGGTGCCTTTCGCTCCGGGTCTCAAGGCCATCGTCCCATGCCGAGATCCGGCCTGCCTTGGCGGTGCCGCTTCACTCCGTTAGCATCGTTGTGCGGGGTGGAGCAGTCCGGTAGCTCGCTGGGCTCATAACCCAGAGGTCACAGGTTCAAATCCTGTCCCCGCGACGAAGGCAGTGCAGGCCGGAGGCGGTTCTTCGGGGCCGCCTCTTCTGCGTCCGGAGTCCGTTTGCAAGAATCTGCTGGAAGTCACTGGGGTTTCGGCCCGGTCAAGCGCCGCCGCGACCCGCTTCGTCTCGGACTGATCCGTGGTCGGGAGTGCGTGGGAGTAGACGTTGAGTGTGAGTGCGGGCGAGCTGTATCCGAGGCGTGAAGACAGGATCATGATTGGCATCCCTGCCTCAAGCGCCGAGGTCGCATGACTGTGTCGGAGGCCTGGGGCCGGATCGCAGGCAGGCCCGCCCCGCCTTGGTGAACGAGGTTCGCGCTTGTCTCCCCCGTCAGTCGCTACGAGCGCTTGCCGGTGAACTTGACAGCGTCCTTCCTGGCGTTGTCGCCGACCGAGGTGATGGTCACCAAGCGCGTGACCGACGAGCCCACTGTGGCCGTCGACTTGACGGTGACCTTGGCCGTGATGAGGTAGGTAGCACCCTGGGCGAGCGAGGTCGTCTTGTAGGTACCGGCGAGGACCGCAGTCGTGATGTCGGTGGTGCCGCGGAAGTACTTCACGTTGTAGGCGCTGCTGGCAACGCCGGTGGCCTTTACGAGGAATCGGTCGTCGGTGCCATCGTTCTGGATCGAGATGCCGAACGTGATGCTGTCACCGCGAAGGGCGCTCCCGGTTCGAGACTGGCTGGTGCCCGTGATGTTGTAGAGGTTGTTACCGACGTAGGAGCCGGCGCCGAGGCGGATACGGCCGTCTGGCCTGCGAACTGGGCCCCACAGGGCGATGTAGTCGGCGGTGCCGATGCCTGCCGCGTTGTCGAACATACCTCCCACGTAGAGGTCGACGCTCGAGGGCGAGGCGGTCAGGGCGTCGACCTCGGCGTTGAGCGCCCCGCCGTCAGGACCCATGGCGTTCCAAGTCGCTCCATCCCACCGAGCGATGCGATCGGCCGCCGCGATCCCGGCGGCGTCGTAGAACTCACCGCCCACGTACAGGTCGGTGCCGACGACCGCGAGAGCGTGGACGTTGTGAGTGATCGCCCCGTCGCCGGCGTTAGAACCCAGGGGGGACCAGCCGAGACCGTCAACGTTCTGCGTGTCCCATTTCGCGACGTTGTCGGCGGACAGGGAGTTGACATCATAGAAGCTCCCGCCCACGTAGAGGTCGGTGCCTGAGACGGCCAGAGCGTAGACAACGGCGGGGCCAAGGATCGCCCCGTCGTTGCCGAAGTCAGAGCCCAGATTGGACCAATCGCTGCCGTCCCACTTGGCGATGGCGTCGGCCTCTGCGATGCCTGCGACGTCGTAGAAGCCCCCGCCCACGTAGAGGTCCGTGCCTGAGACCGCGAGTGCGAAGACGACCGTCCCCGGCAAGGTGGCGATCTCTCCGTCGCCAGCGTTCGAACCCAAGCCGGACCAGGTGCTGCTGCCGTCCCACCGAGCGACGAAGTCGGCGGTCGCGACGCCTCCGGCGTCGGTGAACCAGCCACCGACATACAGGTTCGTCCCATCGACCGCCAGGGCCTGAACCTCGCTGTTGAGCGCCCCGTCTCCAGAGCCGTTCGAGCCCAGCGCGGACCAGGTGCTGCCGTCCCACTTGACGATGTAGTCGGCCTCGTCGATTCCGGCGACGTTGGTGAAGTCACCACCGATGTAGACGTCGGTGCCGGAAACCGCGATGGCGTTGACCTGTCCGAAGATGTCGTAGGGAGCGCCCACCGCCGACCAGACGCTACCGTCCCATCTCGCGATGAAGTTAGCGCCCGGGATGCCCCCGACGTTGGTGATGTTGCCGCCCACGTACACGTCGGTGCCTGAGACCGCGATGGCGTTGACCCAGCCATTGAGCGCCCCGTTGCCAGAGCTGTTCGAGCCCAGCGCGGACCAGGGCCCAGCGATGGATGCCGCCTGAACAGGTGCCGCCATCAGCCCCAACAAGGCGACCGCTCCGAACCACGCAACGACCCGTCTCATGGATCCTCACCTCCAGGGAATACGGAGCGTCCGCAACCACTCGTACGCTATGCGAGGTAGGCCGTTGGGGCCAAGGCCCAAGCGGCCCCCCATTCAAGGGTTGAAGGTCCCTTGGGCGACCCTCGGATGACCGCCCAGCGTCGCCAATCTGCCCTCATGCGTTTCGTTGGCGCCAGGGCTTCAACACCGAGGCCTCCTTAACCATCGATAGGCGAAGTTCCCTCGTTGTGTCAGGGAAACCGCCGTTTCTTGCAGAAGTTCTTGCAGCCGGCGGAGGGTGAACCCGTGACTAAGGGCAGTCTCGCGTTGTCCGCCCTAGGTGGACCGACGACGCCGAACGAGGGCTGCTCTTAGCTCATAACCCAGAGGTCACAGGTTCAAATCCTGTCCCCGCGACGAGTGAAGCGAAGGAAAGGGGTGTCGGGCAACCGGCACCCCTCCTCTTTGCTGGCCGGGCCTGCCGATGAGCTAGATGGTGGCTGTTCGCTTGAAGGGGCACCATATACTCGCGCGGTGAAGCTCTCTAGGACTCTGCTTTCGGCGGTACTTCTCGTGCCGTTGCTGCGGGTGTTCCCCGCCGAGGCCGACCCGATCGTCCGCACTCCGGCGAACGCGCACTACGAGGTAACCCTGCGAGCCGGAGCGAAGGCCCGGACCTGGATCGGACATCAGGAAGTCACGTTCGAGAACCTCGACGGTGCTCCGCTGGGGCCCCGTATCTGGCTGCGCGTTTGGTCCAACGGGGTGCAAGGGTGTGCGGCGCAGGCGATATCCGTCACCAACGTAACCGGCGGGGTAGCGGGTGATCTGGATCGGAACTGCACCGCCCTACCGGTCGACCTTCCAGGTGCTCTGGATCTCGGAGATGTCGCGACGATAGGTATGGACCTGCGGATAGTCGTTCCGCGCATAAACGATAGGTTCGGGCGGCACGCTGGGGTCTCGCTGGTGGGAACCGCGCTGCCCACACTCGCGGTTCACGACGATGCTGGTTGGCATCTGGACCCGTTCATCGACCTCGGCGAGAGCTTCTACTCTCTGGCAGCCGACTACGACGTTACGTTCGACGTTCCGCTGGGCATAGATACGCCGGCCACCGGGAGCCTGGTCTCGTCCGATCCGACTGACGGACGGGTCACGCGGGTGTTCGAAGCCAGGGACGTACGAGATTTCGAGTGGGCAGCCGGTGTTCTTCGCCACAGGTCTCGCATCGACTCGGACGGGACCAAGGTGCGGGTCTGGTTCCGGCCGGGTATGAAGCAGAGCACGGTAGCCAGGATGCTGGACGTATCGGTGACCTCGATGCAGACCTACGACGCCGCCTTCACTCCTTACCCCTATCCGGAGGTCGACGTTGTTCTGGCGGACTTCGTTACCTTCGGCGGGATGGAGTACCCCCAGATCGTCTTCAGCTATCCCGGGGCGACCGTGATCGCTCACGAGCTGGGCCATCAATGGTGGTACGGGGTGGTCGGTGACGACCAGTATCACGCCCCGTGGCTCGACGAGGCGTTCGCGACGTACGCGTCGACCCTCGTGACCGGCCATGACTTCTGCATCGGCAAGGGCCCCGCCCGCTGGCCGTCACGCTCGACCCGACTCACCAACGACATGGGGTATTGGAACCGTCATCAAGGCGACTACATCACCGTCTACCTCCAGGGGGCATGTGCCCTGGCCGCTCTCGATCGCAGGTTCGGTCACGAGCTCTTCCTGTCGACCCTGCGCGGATACGTCGAAGATCATCGATACGGCGTCTCGACGACGCAGGACTTCGTGGCCGCCATCGAGGCGGCTGCGGCCGTTCACCTGCCTGGCTGGGACGTGTCTAGGTTCTGGGGGCATTGGAGGATCGACACAGGCTCATAGGGGCAGGCACGGCAGGGGCCGAACGGGCTAGGATACGGCTCGTCCGACGATCGCCGTCTCAGATATGAGGAGGACCACGGTGGGGGTTGCGCAGACCGTAGACCAGCTGACGAACGTGCCGATCTTCTCGGGTTGCTCGCAGAAGGAGCTCAACCTGATCGCACGGGCGGTTAAAGAGGTATCCCATCCGGCCGGAACGGTCATCGCGCGTGAGGGTGAACCGGGCGTGGGCCTGTTCGTTGTCATCGAGGGGACGGCCAAGGTCACGATCGGTGGCTCGCCCAAGTCGAAGCTCGGGCCGGGGGACTTCTTCGGCGAGATCGCATTGCTCGACGGCGGTCCTCGCACCGCGACCGTGACGGCGACGAGTGACGTCAAGCTCTTGGGACTCACGGAGTGGGTGTTCCGGGGATTGCTGCAGCAGCACCCATCCATCGCGGTCAAGACGCTTCAAGGTCTCGCGGGGCGATTGCGTCAAGCCTCCCGATCGGCCACGAGCTAGTAGCGCCGAGCAGATCGGCAGGGCCATCCGCGTCAGGACATAGGAGGCGTTCCGGTGTCTGAGGCGCCGCAAGAAGTGCGTGATCTGGCCGACCGGCGCGCCCTAGCCAGAGAGGCGAAGGACTACGCGCAAGCCGATAGCCTGCGGGAGCAGATCGCTGCGGCTGGGTGGGAGGTCCTCGACGAGCCCGGCGGCTGGAGGCTCGAGGAGATCGCGGTGTCCGGGCCTTCGTCATCCGGTCCCATCGATGCATCTCAGGTCGAGTCTCTGCTGGAACTGGAACCCACCGAGGATCTCAGCCTGCATTGGGTCGCCGAGGGATGGCCGCAGGATATCGCCAGGGCGGTCGCCGCTTTCCGGGCTCAACAAGGCACCCGCAGGGTCCAATACGTGGTCGCCGATGTCACCGGCGCTGATCCGCAGGCCTTCGGGCCGGACGTGCAGGTACTGAGTCTCGAGGCCGGCACAGGGTGGGGCTCGGCTTTGAACGCGGGACTCAAGCGCAGCACCGCCCGCACGGTCTTCATCATGGATGGGTCGATCGAGCCGACGGGCGACGTCTTCTCTCCGCTCGAAGTTGCTCTCGGGGATCCGTCCGTCGGTGTTTGCGGCCCGTTCGGCATCGTCACCAAGGACCTTCGTGAGTTCGAGCAAGCGCCGGGTCCGGGCGACTGCGATGCGATCGAGGGCTACTTCATGGCACTTCGCCGCGAGACCCTGCTGAAGGCGGGACTTTTCGACGAGAAGTTCCGCTGGTATCGCACCGCCGACATCGAATTCTCCTTCCGAGTCAAGGATCGGGGACTTCGGGTGGTCGGGGTTCCAGTTCCGGTTATCAAGCACGATCACCGGATGTGGTTCGAGACGCCGCCCGAGTCGCGCGCGAAATGGTCCAAGCGCAACTACTACAGGTTCCTCGACCTTTGGCGCGATCGCTGGGATCTATGCGTTGCGCCCGAGCCACCCGAGCACCATCACGGCCACGACCACTAGGCGCTAGCGGTCGACCCCGGGCATCGGAGGAGCAGCCGGCGCGGGCGCGGCGGTCCCCGTTTCCTTGATCCCGCCGTTCGTGGTCGTGGGTACCGTGGCGGGGTCGGGAATGGGCTTCTCGCCCTTGGCGTATGCGTCCAGGTCATCGCCATCGATGGTCTCGACCACCAAGAGGAGTTCTGAGAGCTTGTTCAGGAGTTCACGGTGCTCCTTCAAGATCTGCTCCGCCTGATCGTGGGCTTCACTCAGCAGCCGCGAGACCTCCTCGTCGATGGTCTGTGCGGTGGCTGCGGAGACGCTGGCCCCTCCGCCGAAGAGCAGGTTCGGATCATCGTGCCCCAAGGACATCGGTCCGACCTTCTCGCTCATCCCGTATTCGGCGACCATCGCGCGCGCGATCTTCGTCGCGTTCTCCAGGTCGTTCTGCGCCCCGGTCGAGACCTCGCTGAACACGAGCTCCTCGGCGACCCGACCTCCCATCGCGCGCGCAAGCATGTCCTTCAGCTCGGGCTCGGTGGAAAGGAAACGGTCCTCCAGCGGTCGGGTCCAAGTGAGACCGAGGGCCGCCGTTCCTCGAGGGATGATGGTGACTCGGTGTACCGGGTCGGAGTTCTCGCAGTAGTGGGCGACCAGGGCGTGGCCCATCTCGTGGAAGGCGACCCGGGTCTTGACCTTCTCGCTCATGACGCGTGATTTGCGCTCGAGGCCGACAGAAGCCCTGTCTATCGCCTCCTCAAGTTCGTCCATCATCACGGCGTTCTTCTCTCGGCGGGCGGCGAGCAGGGCGGCTTCGTTCACGACGTTGGCCAGGTCGGCGCCCGTGAAACCGGGAGTGCGCGCCGCGATGGTATTGAGGTTGACCGTCGGATCGAGAGCGACCCCACGGGCGTGCACGCGCAGGATCTCCTCACGTCCGTGCAGGTCCGGCCGGTCGACGACCACCTGCCGGTCGAAGCGTCCGGGCCGGACGAGGGCGTGGTCGAGCACGTCGGGGCGGTTGGTCGCGGCCATGATGATGACACCCTTGGATGCGTCGAAACCGTCCATCTCGACCAGGAGTTGGTTCAGCGTCTGCTCGCGCTCGTCGTGGCCGCCGAACCCCGCGCCCATCGCCCCGCCTCTGCCCTTGCCGATCGTGTCGATCTCATCGAGGAAGACGAGTGCCGGTGCCTTCTCCTTCGCCTGCTGGAATAGTTCGCGCACACGTGCGGCTCCAAGGCCCACGAACATCTCGACGAACTCCGAGCCGGACATGAAGAAGAAAGGGACGTTGGCCTCGCCGGCGACCGCGCGGGCTAGCAAGGTCTTGCCGCAACCAGGCGGCCCGAGCAGGAGGACCCCCTTGGGGATGCGCCCACCCAGCCGCTGATACTTCTTGGGGTTCTTCAGGAAGTCGACGATCTCGCGGAGTTCCTCGATGGCCTCGTCAACACCGGCCACGTCGGTGAAGTTGGTCTTCATCTCCTTGCGGTCGTAGATCTTCACGCGGTTGCGGCCCAGGTTCAAAGCTCCGCCCGCCCCGGCTCCCATCTTTCGGAAGACGAAGAAGTAGACCGCACCCATGACCAGGACCAGCGGCAGGAAGTTGATGAGCAGGGTCGACAGGAGCCCGGGTTGTACGCCCTTGAAATCGACACCGTTCTCGTACAGGAACGTTGAAAGTGTCGACGTGTCGAAGTTCGGCGGCAGGGTCGCGACGAACTTCGACTCCTCGCCGTCCCGGTCGATGGTTCCGGTCACGTCCGAACCCGAGATCTCAACGGTGCCGATGATCTGTCCGTTCTTGGCCGCGTCCTGGAAGGTCGAGAAGTCGATCTGTTTCTCTCCGATGCCGGCGAGGAGGTTGTTGAACATCAGCAGCGCCACGAGCACGAGCGGGATCGTGTACCAGGGAGAGAAGCGAGGGCGAGGCGTCTTGGAACCGCCATCGCCCGATCCGCCGGAGCCGAAGCCTCGACGGTCTCGATTGTTGCCGTTGTCGGACATGCGAAACATCTTCCCACCGTGGTTGCGGATATGACAGCCGAGGCTGGGATACTAGGCCCGAACGAGGGCGAGGAAGGGTCAGATGACGCGCAGCGCCGAGGTAGTCCCCGCAGACCCCGTGCTGCGGGAGAGATTCGAGCGCGAGGTCATGCCGTTGATGCCCGGTCTGTACGGTGCGGCGCTTCGGATGACGCGGAATCCCTCCGACGCCGAGGACCTCGTTCAGGAGACCTACCTCCGCGCCTTCAGGGGGTTCGCCGGGTTCCAGGAGGGCACCAACCTGAAGGCCTGGATCTACAGGATCTTGACCAACAGCTTCATCAACACGTACCGCAAGAAGCAACGCGAACCCGTCACCGTCGAGGGTCCGGACGATATCGAGGAGTGGTACCTCTACGACCGGCTCGGAGGTCGGCACGTAGAGCCCTCTGCCGAGGCCGAGGTTCTGGACACCATCCCCGACGAGGCCGTCAAGGCGGCGCTGGAATCCCTCCCGGAGGGCTTCCGGCTGGCGGTCCTGCTCGCAGATGTGGAGGGCTTCTCCTACAAGGAGATGGCCCAGATGCTCGATATACCGATAGGCACCGTGATGTCGCGCCTGCACCGGGGAAGGAAGGCGCTGGAGAAAGCGTTGTGGGATACGGCCCAAGAGCGAGGGATCGTCAAGTGAAAGCCGAGTGCGAGCAGACCCTGCGGGAGATCGAGCGGTTCCTGGACGGTGAGATGCAGGAAGATGAGCGAACCTCGCTCGACGGACATCTCAAAGACTGCTCTCCGTGTATGGAGAGGGCCGACTTCAAAAGGCACCTCAAGGAGCTGATCGCATCCAGCTGCGGGTGCGACGAGGTGCCGCCGGAACTGCGTGAGCGGGTACAACGCATGATCGCGCACGATCCGGGTCCCTGAGAGCGCGAACCCTCCGGCTTTCCCTCCAAGGCATTCGCTGGGACAATCTCGTCTCGGTCGGCCGGAGAAGGAGGGTGTCAGATGCACGAGCTCGGGACGATCCTCGGCGTCTGGGCGCATCCGGACGACGAGACCTATCTGGCCGCCGGCCTCATGGCCCACGCGATCCGCGAGGGTTCACGGGTCGTCTGCGTCACCGCGACCCGCGGGGAGGGCGGCTCGATGGACGAAGAGCGCTGGCCCAGCGCGACTATGGGAAAGGTCCGAGAGGAAGAGCTTCTTCGGGGCCTTGCGATCCTCGGCGTGAGCGAGCACGAGTTCCTCGATCTACCCGATATCGATATGGACACCCCTCTACCGGGGACCGGGGCGGACCGAGTGCGCGAACTGGTCGACGAGATCTGCCCCGACACCGTGCTCACCTTCGGACCGGACGGGATGACCGGTCACGTGGCCCACATGTCCGTCAGCTCTTGGGCGACCGAAGCCTTTCACGCCGCCGCCCCAGCTGGTTCGAAGCTCTACTACGCGTGCTATACGCAGGAGTGGGCCGACGAGTTCGTTCCGGAGATGAACCGTTTCGACGTCTTCCGGCCCGGCACTCCACCCGTCTTCGCGGCGGAGGAACTCGCCATCGACTACGAGCTTCCTTCCGAGATCCTCGAGCTGAAACTCGCCGCTATCCAAGAGCACGAGAGCCAGGTGGGCGCGATGGTCGAAGCTTTCGGCGCTGATTTCTTCCGCAGGGCCATGAAGGGCGAGTACTTCCGACTAGTGGAGGAGAAGCGATGACCGATCAGCCCGTATCCCAGCACGTTCAGAAGGTGATGGGGTCCATCGGGCGGTTCGCCGAGTGGGCGACTTCGCCGGGCCTGGCCGAGGGACTCTCCAGGCCCGGTGTGAGCGACTTCCTCTTCGGCAATCCGCACGATGTGGCGCCCTCCGAGTACGTCGATGCGCTCGCGAGGGCGACCACTCCGACCGGACCCGAGCACTACGCCTACAAGATGAACGAGTCGGTCGCTACCGAGTCCGTCGCCTCTGGTTTGCGTGAGCGTTTCCAGATCCCCTTCGAGGCCCGGGACGTGTTCATGACCAACGGCAACTTCTCCGGGCTCTCCATCTCGTTGTCGC
This sequence comes from Actinomycetes bacterium, assembly GCA_031423155.1. Classification (GTDB taxonomy): domain Bacteria; phylum Actinomycetota; class UBA4738; order UBA4738; family HRBIN12; genus JANPEZ01. The sequence goes on along the minus strand of JANPEZ010000013.1, from coordinate 5,929 downwards.
TCCTTACCGACCCGGGCGATGAGGTCATCTTCATCTCGCCGCCGTGGTTCTTCTATGAGTCGCTGATACTGGGAGCGGGCGCTACGCCCGTTCGGGTCGACGCGGATCGCACGACCTTCGACCTGGACCTGGCCGCGATCGAGGCGGCCATCACTCCGAAGACACGAGCGATCATCGTGAATTCGCCGAACAATCCGTCCGGTCGCATCTACCCGCCATCCGACCTGGACGCCCTCGCTGCGATCTTGATGCGTGCCTGTGAAGCCAACGGACGAGTCATCTACCAGTTCTCGGACGAGGCCTACAGCCGCATCGTCTTCGATGGTCGTGAGTTCTCGACGCCGGTCGCGCACTACCCGCATTCCTTGATGCTGTACACCTACGCCAAGACCCTGCTCTCGCCCGGGTCTCGCATCGGTTACATAGCCCTGGCGCCATCCATGCCCGAGCGCGACCTGATCCGGGATGCCATGCTGGTCTCCCAGATCACCATGGGTTGGGCCTTCCCCGTGGCTCTGCTTCAGTACGCGGTTCCCGAACTGGAGAACCTCTCGCCGGACCTGAAGTCGTTGCAACAACGCCGGGATACCCTCTGCTCCGCGTTGACCGATCAGGGGTACGACCTGATCGTCCCGGAAGGAACGTTCTACGTGACGGTTCGGTCCCCGCTCGAAGACGATGTCGCCTTCTGCGATCTTCTGGCCTCTCGCGGGGTCTACGTCCTGCCCGGGGCGATGTTCGAACTGCCGGGCTACTTCCGGATCTCGGTGACGGCGAGCGATGAGATGGTCGAGCGCTCTATCGCGGGGTTCGCCTCCGCCATCGAAGAGACTCGCCCATGACGGGACCTTCCTGGGGCCTTCTCGGCTCGGGTGAGTTCGAGCCGTGGTCGAGAGCCGTGGATACCTGGCTCCTGGAACGCGCGGGGCCGGGGCCGGTCCTCATCCTTCCGACGGCCTCCAGCAGGGAGGGAGCAGAGGTTTTCGACCGGTGGGGCGCAAAGGGCATGGCGCACTTCGCAGGCGCGGGTATCGAGTCCGAGGTCGTTCCCATCGTGGACCGCGCCGACGCCGACCGTCCGCAGATCGTCGAACGCCTCGATGGAGCCGCGATGGTCTACTTCTCCGGTGGCAATCCCTGGTACCTGGCAGAAGCCTTGCGGGGCAGTGCGTTCTACGCGCGGATGCTCGAGCGCATCTCGGAAGGCATGGCGTACGCGGGATGCTCAGCCGGCGTCGCCTGTCTGGCCGAGAAGACCTTCGATTCGGATACGGAGGACTTCAGCGAGGTCTTCAAGCCCGGGCTCGGCCTCTTCCGCCGCGTCCTGTTCGGGCCTCACTGGAACATGCTGGATACATGGATACCGGGAGCGACCGACTTCATCGTTGCCTCTGTAGGCGAGGGTGAGACCTTCTTCGGCATCGACGAAGACACCGCGATGGTCGGAGACGGGGATTCATGGCAGGTCCTTGGAGCCGGCAGCGTCCACGTTCGTACGGCCGGCGAGTGGACCCAGCACGCCGGGGGCGATAGCTTCCGCCTGACACTCGATATCGGGGAGGCGACATGACCAACTACCACGATGGGAATCGATCTCTTCAAGATCGCTTCGACACCCGGCGTCTGGCGGACAGGATCGAGCAGGTCCTCTGCACGGACACCATCGACCCACGCACCAAGGCATTCATCGAGTCGCGCGACATGTTCTTCCTGGCGACCTCCAGCAAGGAGGGGCGACCGTCGGTCGGCTATAAGGGCGGAGACCCCGGCTTCGTCAAGGTCGTCGACGAGCACACGATCGCCTTTCCGAACTACAACGGGAACGGGATGTACGTGGGGATGGGAAACATCGTGGATAACCCGCAGGTAGGGCTCTTGTTCCTCGACTGGCAGAAGGGTAACCGGGTTCGTTACCACGGCGAGGCGAGCATCGACCACGAGGATCCGCTCCTGGCTGATTACCCCGAGGCCCAGTTCGTGGTTCGGGTACGCGCGCTGGAGATCTTCCCCAACTGCCCGCGATACGTTCACCGGATGGAGCCGATCCAGCGTTCGGAGTTCGTCCCTCGGGAGAACTGCGAGACGCCCGTCCCGTCGTGGAAGCGGGCCGATTGGGCGATCGATGTCCTTCCCGAAGGCGACCGCGCATTGGACGATGACGCGACGGTGATCTGACGATGGCGGCCGGGCCGGGGCGCAGTGCCCCCATCGAGGCTCGGGCGCCCCACCTGATCAAGCGCCTCAGCAAGTCCTACCCGGATGCAAGGGTCGCGCTCAGGTTCACCAACCCTCTCGAGATACTCATCGCAACGATCTTGTCCGCTCAGTGCACCGACGAGCGCGTCAACAAGGTGACCGAGAGCCTATTCAAGAAGTACAGATCGGCGGAGGACTACCTCAAGGTACCCGAGGCGGATCTCGCGGCCGACATCAAGCCGACGGGCTTCTTCAATCAGAAGACGAAGTCCATCAAAGGAGCGTGCGCCAGGATCGTCGAGGTCTACGACGGCAAGGTTCCGAACTCGATGGAAGAGCTGATCACGCTTCCGGGGGTTGCCCGCAAGACGGCCAACATCGTTCTAGGCAATGCCTACGCCCTAGTCGAAGGCATCGCGGTCGACACCCACGTCCGCAGACTGGCCCAGCGGCTGGGCTTCAGTGACCAAGAGGATCCGAACAAGATCGAGCAGGACCTCATGCGGCTCATCCCGGAGAAGAGATGGTTCGACTTCACCTATGTGATCATCGATCACGGCCGTCAGGTGTGCGCTTCTCGCTCTCCCAAGTGCGGGGAATGTCCGGTCAGCGACCTATGTCCCTCATCGCTCGTGTGACGGGGAGGGTCGAGGGTCTAGCCGACTGCGGCGAGCTCGGAGGCGGCAGCGGCCGCCTCGCGCCGCCGCCGCCGACGGATGTTGCGACGCTCCTCTTCATCCAGGCCACCCCAGACCCCCGCGTCCTGGGCCGTGTCCAGAGCCCATTCGAGGCATTCGCGGATAACGGGGCACTCGGCGCACACTGCGATCGCGCGCTCGACCTGCTCGACCGCGGGCCCGGTCGTTCCGACCGGAAAGAACAGCTCCGGGTCCTCTTCGATGCAGCGGGCCCCATCGAGCCAGTTCACCCTCGCCTCACCCTTTCTGAACTCTGGTTCAGACGATATCTACCCCATAAGCAGGCCAGAAATATAGACCGGGCTCTCGCATGGGCGCAATAGCTGAACGAACATTCAGGCCCGGATCTCTACCTCTGGTCGTCGCCCATCGTGGAGCGTCGAGCCTGGAACCGGAGAACACGCTCGCGGCTTTCGAAAGGGCGGTCGAGGCCGGCGCCCAGGTCGTCGAGTTCGACGTCCGGCTAACCGCCGATGGTCACGCGGTGGTCATCCACGATGCCGACACCCTGCGCGTCTGCGGCGAAGGCGGCCCGATCCGCAGCATGACCCTCGCCGAGTTGAAGGGGCTCAGGCTGCGAACGTCCGGTGGAGAGCTCTCGCAGATACCCACCCTGGCTGAGACGCTGGCCCTTCTGTCGGGCAGGATCGGCGTCGACATCGAGATAAAGAACGTCCCGGGCGAAAGCGACTACGAGTTGGGGGCACGGGCCGCGGTCGAGGCCACCTGTCGGGTCCTGAACGCGTCGGGATTCTCCGGGCCCGTGCTCATGTCGAGTTTCGATCCGGTTTCGCTGGACAGCGTTGGTCGGATGGAGCCGGGACTTCCTAGGGGCATCCTTACCCCCGACCGCGTGCCGGCCGCGGCCGCGCTCGATGTGGCCTTAGGTGGTGGGTACGACTGGGTATTACCGTCGGCTCAGGCGGTATCAGCTGCGGGGCAAGACTTCCTGATGTCTGCCCACAACGGTGGGAAGCTCGTTGGGACCTGGGTGATAGATGATCCAAGGCTGGCCGCCGACCTGTTCGCCTGGGGGATCGATGCCGTCGCGACGAACGATCCGGCCGCGATCTTGTCCGCGCGCCAGGATTCTCGGTGATACTGCGGCGCAAGCGGCTGGCGCCCGAGCTGCAGGGACGCTTCGAGGCCTTCATCCGCGTGGTCTCCGAGGTCGAGGCAGCCAAGAGCGCGCTGACCGAGTCGGTGCCATCGACGCGTTCGGCCGGCCGGCTGCTGGCGGAGAGCCTCTCTGAGTTCGAGGCTCGGCTCAACCAGGCCGCAGCCGGCATGACCTCTTGGCGATGCCCCGAGGTCGAAGAGACCTGGCTGATAGCGCAGAGGGGGCTTTCGCGAGCGTTGGCCCTGGCCGAAGGGGTTCGACTCGAAGCAGAAGAGCCGCGAGGATTCGAGCAGTTGATCGGACTCCTCGGCGACCTGCTCGCGCCACTGGAGGCGTTCCGGGGTGCGGCTGAGGCCTTCAAGTGGCTTCGCCGTAGGCGGCGGGGCTAGTACGTCCTGCCTACCACTCCAGTCAGGTGTAGACATTTCGGACTAGGGCGAAGCAGGTCTTGGCCGTGCCGGCCAATTGACCGTCCGTTCAAGGCGTAACAGGCTTCGCCCACGGGCGGGCATCCCCCCGCACCCGTGCATGAGCCCGCTCGGGCAGGAGGAGGGTCGGATGAGGCGAAGGATCCGATGGGGGGTGGCGCCGCTTGCGCTCACCCTGGTCGTCGCGATGGCGACGGCCGCGCTTGCCGCCATCACATGGAACAAGCCGAACCTAGCGGCGGCCAACCCCGGCCGGCTTGGACCGAACTACACCTGGAACAACGGTGATCCGGTCCTTGCCACCAACGGGGACGGCTCGATCAGCGCGGCTTACGTGAGCGATTACACCAAGGGTGTGTTTGCGTGTGACGGAAGCGGCACATACCTCAGCACCTTCTACACCCGCAGCACAGACGATGGTGCGACCTGGGAGAAGGCGATCCGGCTCAACGGCAGTAAGCATGCGGACCGGATCACCGTCGCCAGTTCCGGCTCGAATGTCGTTGCGTTCTACATGACGCAGACGAGCTACTGGGGATGCCCGGGTGGGGGGAGCTTGGATCTTGCCAAGCCTCGCTACGTTTACTACCGGACGAGCACGGGCAACGGGGTAGCCGGAACCTTCGGAACCGCGACCAAGCTGCCGGGTCAGACCCTCAAGAGCCGTGGCGACTATCTCTACTCTGCGGCTTCAGGCGAGGACGTGTACGTCGCGACGACGAACACCCAGAACGGGAACATCATGCTCTGGCAGAGCCACGATGGTGGTCTCACCTTCGCGGGCCCGATGACGGTTGCAACCACGACCGCCACGGACCTCACCACCGCCTACGTCGGCGGGTTCTCGGGTCTGCCGGCCGTGGGGGTCTCGGGCTCGGATGTGGTCGTCACCTACGTGGCTACCCCCGGGGGTCGCGTCGACGCCAAGATATCCACGGACAGCGGGACCTCGTTCGGTGTGGCAACGACGCTTGAGGCATCCGGCGGGAACGCGAACAACGGCTACGTTCAGGCAGACGGGTTGGGCAGCCGCCTGGCCGTGAGCTGGACGACCGTGGACGGCGCCTACGCCGATGTCTACGACACGGTGAGCGACACTTGGGGACCCAAGCGCACGATCGTGACGTTCCCTGATGGCGCCGGCGGCATCGGTGTCAACAATCAGGGAGGCGAGGGAGCGATAATCGCGCTGAGCGGCACCACCGGTATCTCGGTGACCCTCTCTGAGTGCAACGACACCGGGGCGAGTATCTGCAACGACTCTGCGTACGGTGACATCAAGACCCGTGAGTCGTTGGTGTACTACTCCTCCACCGACAACGGGGCAACGTTCCCGAACAGGAGCGTCATAGTTACGTCCAACACCACGGACAAGACGACGTTCATCAGTAACTGGGGCGACCTCATGATCTACGAGGGCAAGCCCTTCGTACTCTGGAGCGCGCACAACACCGCGTACTCCGCGTACCAGGTCCAGATCAGGCTGG
>JANPEZ010000012.1:0-32372 GCA_031423155.1 Actinomycetes bacterium | reverse complement strand
ACCACCGGGTGGGGCCGCTCATGTGCCGGTATACCGGTGGGCAATCGCCCACCCGGGGGGCCCGGGGCCTACCCCCGGGGGCCACCCACGGTCCCAACCATGACGGTCTCCGCTAAGCCCGGGTCCTCAGGTCCCATCCGGCGGGTATCCGCCGGACTGTTCCGCCACCCCCGGGTGAAGCTCGGATTCACGATCGGCGCGCCGCTGCTGTGGATGCTGATCGTCTACCTCGGCGCTCTGGCGTTCCTGTTGTGGGCCGCTTTCTGGCACCTCGATACGTTCTCGGGTCTGGTAGTCAGGGGTTTCGGGTTCTCCAACTTCGAACTGCTGGCGACAGAATCGGTCTACAGGACGATCACGCTGCGTACCATGATGATCGCCGGAGCGGTAACGGTTACCGATGTCGCGCTGGCTTTCCCTCTCGCGTATTTCCTGGCTCGTATCGTGAAGCCGCGTTATCGCAATGCTCTCCTGATAGCCGTCGTCATGCCTCTTTGGGCGAGCTACCTGGTCCGTGTGTTCGCCTGGCGGCTGATCCTGACGCCGAACGGATTCCTGAACTGGATGGCGGAGAAGACGGGCATCGGGTCGCTGCAGTTGGGGAACTCCAAGTGGGCCTTGTGGCTCGTCTTCACCTACCTCTGGCTGCCTTTCATGGTGCTTCCCATATACACCTCCCTCGAGAGGATCCCGGGTTCGCTCCTGGAAGCCTCGGGCGACCTAGGCGCGAAGGGATGGATGACCTTTCGCCGCGTCGTCTGGCCGCTGGCCTTCCCTGGGATCGTCGCCGGGTCGATCTTCACGTTCTCGCTCACGCTCGGCGACTACATCGCGCCGAGCCTGGTGGCTAACACGAAGTTCATAGGCAACGTCATCTACGACAGCGTGGGGGTCGCGAACAATCTGCCGCTGGGCGCCGCGTTCGCCGTGGTGCCCGTCGTGATCATGGCCGCCTATCTGTTCGTCGCCAAGAAGCTCGGCGCTTTCGAGGCGCTCTAGAGATGGAGACCCGGGGCGCGCGCATCCTCATCCGGATACTCTCGGGATTCACCCTGGCTTTCCTCTACGTCCCCCTACTGATCGTCGTGCTCTACGCTTTCAGCGCGAGCGTCGGGCAGAAGTGGCCGATCGAGGACTACACGACGCGCTGGTTCGGCATCGCATACCGGAACGGGGACGTGCGGCACTCACTGGCGAACTCCGTGACCATCGCGGGGATCGCCACCGCGATCTCGCTGGTGCTGGGCAGCCTCGCGGCCTTCGCGGTTCACCGGTTCTCGTTCTTCGGCCGCAACACCATCTCGTTCGTTCTGGTTCTGCCGATCGCGCTTCCTGGGATCGTCACCGCGATGGCGCTGAACTCTGCGTTCAACACGGCCCACATCACGCTGAGCATCTGGACGATCTTCGTGGGTCACGCCACCTTCTGCATCGTGGTCATCTACAACAACGTCGTCGCGCGGCTGCGGCGAACTCCGACCTCGCTGGTGGAGGCATCGATGGACCTGGGGGCCGACGGCTGGCAGACGTTCCGTTACGTGACCTTCCCGGCTATCCGAACCGCGCTCGTCGCGGGCGCACTGCTGGCGTTCGCGCTGTCCTTCGACGAGATCGTCGTGACGAACTTCACCTCGGGCGCCGAACTAACGCTTCCGAAGTGGATGTACAACAATCTCCGGCTGCCTCGGTCGCGCCCGATAGTGAACGTGGTAGCCCTAGTAGTGGTGATGCTCTCGATCATTCCCGTCTACATCGCCCAGAGGCTCTCGGGGGGTCCGGATGTCGTCGCTGCGGCCTCGAAGGCGCAGTCCTCTTCGGGCGCCTAGAGGTACTGGCCGCGGGATCGAGGATCCTCCGGGGCCTGCGTCTCTGAGGATCCGGGGAGTCCTCTCCTTCGCAGTTCTTCGAACTGGGCCCGCGCCGCCGCCTGCTGGGCGAACATCGCGGCCTGGATCCCGTGGAACAGGCCTTCGAGCCATCCGACCAGTTGTGCTTGCGCGACCCGGATCTCGGACTCTGTGGGTACCCCGTCGATCGGAGGGGCGAGCGTCGCGAGTTCCTCCCTCAGGTCGTCGGACAACGTGTCGCGAAGCTCACCGACGGATCGCTCGTAGATCTCGGCCAAACGGCGCCGGCCGGGTTCGTCTATCGAGGCCTGACGCGTCTCGTCGAGCAACTCCCTGACCATGCTTGCTATCCGCAGCAGCTTGGCCGGTTCGGTGATGGTCTCCGGGGGCGGGGGAGTGCTCTCGACGGGAACCGCCTCGGCGACCTGGGGTGTCTCGTCCGTATCCATGCGTTAACCGTATCGCAGGTGGCCCGATCAGCCCGCCGAAGCCAGATCACGCAGGAAGATGGCCTCGGCCAGAGCCATCGTCTCGATCTCGGAGATCGCGACGCTCTCGTTCACCGAATGGATGTTGGATCGCTCGTCCATGGCTCCCCACATCAGGATGGCTATCCCGGGAAAGGTCTCGGCGAGCATCGGGACGAGCGGGATGGATCCTCCAGAGCCCATGTCGATCACTTCGCGCCCGTAGGCTTCCGACAGCGCTTCTCGCGCGGTCCGATAGGCAGCGTTGTCCGTGTCGACCATGTAGCCGTGGCCCGCCTCGAATCCGCCGCCACCGTCGATGTTCACTTGAACCCCCCACGGCGCGTTCGCCTCGAGGTGCCTGGCCAGCTTGTCGTTGGCCGCGACCGGGTCGTCTCCGGGAGCCACGCGCAGACTGACCCGGGCGCGGGCGACGGGAACGATCTGATTCGACGAGCCGTGGATGGCCGGTGCGTCCACACCGAGTACCGCGACCGCGGGGCCGGCCCAGAGGCGGTCGGAGATGCTTCGCGACCCGATCATCTCGACGCCCGAGACGACCCCTGCCTCTTCGCGGAGTTCCTGCTCGGGAACGTCCATCCCCTTCCAGTCGAAACGTCTCAGGCCCTCGATCGCGACGTTGCCGGCATCGTCGTGAAGCGTCGCGAGCATCCGCGAGAGCGCCGTGATGGCGTCGGCGATAGGCCCACCGAACGAGCCGGAGTGCTGCGCCTGTTCCAGTACCCGAACCTCGACCACGAGATCCGTGACGCCCCGGATGCTGGTCGTTATCGTCGGCAGACCGGTGCGGTAGTTGCCCGAGTCCCCGATGATCGCCACGTCGGCGCGGATCAGATCCGCGTTCTCCCTGACCAAGAAGGGAAGGTGCTCGGTAGAGCATTCCTCTTCGCCTTCGACCAGGATCTTCACGGTGACCCCGAGGTTCTGGCCCAGCGCCCGCAGCGCGGCCGAGTGGATGGCCACGCCGCTCTTGTCGTCGGCCGCGCCTCGACCGTAGATGCGCCCGTCCCGGGTCTCGGGTTGGAAGGGAGGGGAGTCCCACTCATCGAGCGGACCCTCGGGCTGCACGTCGTGGTGTGCGTAAAGGAGCACCGTCGGCGAGCCATCCGGCCCGTCGATCTGGCCGAACACCGCCGGGTGCCCTCCGGGAACCTCTAGCAGGCGCGCGTTCGCCACACCGGAGGCTATGAAGATGTCTCGCGTGATCTCAGCAGAGCGGCGAACGTCCGCGGCGTCGTACCCCGGGTAGCCGCGGGAGGGAACCCGGACAAGGTCTTCCAGGGCGGCGATCGTCTCGGGCATCGAAGCTGCAACGGCTTCTCGGAGCGAAGAGGTTTCCATGGGCGGGCACCATACCGGGTAGCCGCTCTGCCGGGCTCAGGCGCGGATCTCGCCCTCTGGCTCAGCCAGGCGCCAGTCATAAGGGCTCACGAACGAGGTGACGAGCTTGGCGTAGTTCGCGCGGGCGTAGGCGACGGGGTTCGGGACGTTCGCGTGGCTCATCGAACCCTTCATCTGTTCTACGGACTCGTAATCGTGTTCCTCGAGCCAGACGGTCATCTCCGCCAGAACCACCCCGATGTGTTCGGGGCCTTCGCGCAAGAGTGCCGAGGCCATCATCGTCACGTCCGCTCCCACCAGCAGCGCCTTGAGCGCATCGCTGGCTGAATGTATCCCGGTCGTGGCCGCTAGAGAGCAATGCACTTCGTCGCGCAGTATCGCGATCCAGCGAAGCGGCAACCGCAGCTCGTCCGGCCACGAGAGCCTGAGTGTGGGGTCGACTCGCATATCCTCAAGATCTATGTCCGGCTGCATGAACCGATTGAAGAGCACGAGGCCGTCGGCCCCGGCTGCGACGAGTCGGTGCGCCATGTGCCCGACCGAACTGAAGAAAGGCCCGATCTTCGCGGCTAGCGGGATCGTGATCTCGGCGCGGACGGCCTCGACCAGCTCGACGTAGCGTTGCTCGACGCTGTCGCCCGTCTCGTCCGGATCGGCAGCGATGAAGTAGATGTTCAGCTCCAATGCGTCTGCTCCGGCCTCCTGGATCCGCTTGGCGTGACCGATCCAGCCTCCCGTGGTGATGCCGTTCAAACTCGCGATCACAGGGATCTCGAGTTCGGTCTTGGTGGCTTCGAGGTGACGAAGGTAGGCGTCCGTGCCCGTGTCGTAGTCCTCGAATTCTGGAAGGTAGGTGAGAGCTTCAGCGAAAGAGTTGGACCCGACCTCTAAGACGCCGTGCAATTGCATCTCGTCATGTTCGATCTGCTCTTCGAACAGGGACGGCAGGACGACAGCTGCCGCGCCGGCCTCCTGGGCTCGGATCAGCGTGTCTATCCTTTGGCCGATCGGCGATGCCGAGGGAACGATCGGGTTGGCAAGATCGAGCCCCAGGTAACGGGTTCGAAGGTCGGTCATGACTTGTCCTCCTCTTCATCGACGTCCGATCCGTGATCCAGACCGGCCAGCCCCTCATAGTGCTTCCGTCTTGCGGTGACTTCCTCTTGGGCCTTCTCTGCGAGTTCGGCGGCTCTCTCCGGATCTGTACGAGTGAGCATCGCGAACCTGGCCTCCTTCTGAGTGAATGTCTTGAGCGGCAGGGTCGGGGCCTTGGAGTCGAGCCGGAACGGCGACTCGTTCTCCTGCGCCCTGCCAGGGTCGTAGCGATACAAAGGCCAGTAGCCGGAGTCGACGGCCTCCTTCTGATGGGACATCGCCGTCGACATATCGATGCCATGAGCTATGCAGTGGCTGTAGGCGATCACCAGAGAGGGTCCGGGGTGGGCCTCGGCCTCGGACAGAACCTTGACCGTATGTGGCATGTCCGCGCCCATCGCGATCTGCGCGACGTAGACGTCCCCGTAAGCGGAGGCGATCATCCCGAGATCCTTCTTGCCCGTGGACTTGCCGGCTGCCGCGAACTTGGCCACCGCACCCCGGGGGGTGGCCTTCGATGCTTGCCCGCCGGTGTTCGAGTAGACCTCCGTGTCTAGAACCAGCACGTTGACGTCGCGTCCGGTAGCCAAAACGTGATCCAGCCCTCCGAAGCCGATGTCGTAGGCCCATCCGTCGCCGCCGATGATCCAGACGCTCTTGGGAACCAGCGTGTCGGCTATCGCGGCGAGGTCTCGCGCAGCTGGAGAGTCCATCGCTTCGAGCCGGGCCTTGAGTTCTGCCACGCTGGCCCTGAAGCGGCGGAGTGCGGCCTCGTCGTGGGAGTCGATCGGGGCGGAGAGGCTTCGGACCAGGCCCGCGCCGAGTTCCAGTTCCAGATCCTCCATCAGCCGCAGGGCATGAGCCTTCTGCACGTCCACAGCTAGTCGCATCCCGAGGCCGAACTCGGCGTTGTCTTCGAAGAGGGAGTTCGACCAGGCGGGTCCTCTTCCTTCGCGATCCACAGACCAGGGTGTCGTCGGGAGATTGCCCCCATAGATCGAGGAGCACCCGGTCGCGTTCGCCACCACCATCCGGGTACCGAACATCTGGGTGAGCAGCTTCAGGTACGGCGTCTCTCCGCATCCGCTGCATGCGCCGGAGTACTCGAAGAGCGGTCGGAGCATCTGGGAGCCCTTGACGGTATCGATGCGCACTTTCGATCGGTCGATGTCCGGGATCTCTTCGAAGAACGCGAAGGACTCTCTTTCCTCCTCGATGTGATCGAGCTTCGGACACATGTCGATGGACTTGTGCTTGATCTCGGTCTTGCTGCGAGCCGGACAGACGTCGACGCAGATCCCGCAGCCGGTGCAGTCGTCGGGCGCCACCTGGATCGTCATCCTCCGGCCCAGGTCTTCACTGTCCTTCCACTCTTTGTGCTTGAAGGCCGGAGGCGCGTCCTGGGCCGATCCAGGTTCGAATACCTTCATCCTTATGGCGGCGTGTGGGCAGACCAGCGCGCACTTCGCGCAGTCGATGCAGATGCTCGGATCCCAGATGGGGATCTCCTGCGCGATAGAACGCTTCTCCCATCGGGCCGTATCGGTCGGGAACGTCCCGTCAACGGGGAGGGCCGACACGGGAAGCAGGTCGCCTTCCCCGGCGATCATGCGCGCCGTTATCCGCCGGACGAAGTCGGGCGCGTCCTGTGAAACGGGAGGGATCATCCCTCGCTGTCCGGTCGCCTCAGGAGGGATCTGCACCTCGTGGAGGTTAGCGAGGGCTGCGTCGACGGCAGCGAAGTTACGCTGCATCACGGACTCGCCGCGCTTGCCGTACGTGCGCCGGATAGAGTCCTTGATGGCCTCGATCGCCCCGTCCTCGGGCAGTACGTCGGCCAGAGCGAAGAAGCAGGTCTGGAGCACGGTGTTGATCCTGGTGCCGAGTCCGGCCTCCTTCGCGATCTTGTAGCCATCCACCACGAAGAAACGGAGCTCCTTCTCGATGATCGTCTCCTGAGCCTCCACGGGTATGTGCTCCCAGACCTCGTCCGGACCATAGGGGCTGTTGAGAAGGAAGGTTGCGCCGCGTGCGGCAACCTTCAGCACATCGGTCCTTTCCAGCCTCTCGAACTCATGACAGGCAACGAAGCTCGCGCGCTCGATCAGGTAGGTGGAACGGATCGGGAGCGGTCCGAACCGAAGGTACGAGACCGTCACGGAACCCGCCTTGCGTGAGTCGTATACGAAGTACGCCTGCACGTGGAGGTCGGTCCGCTCCCCGATTATCTTGATCGTGTTCTTGTTGGCGCTGACTGTGCCGTCGCTGCCGAGTCCGAAGAAGACCGCACGAGTGACGTCGCCCGGCTCTGTGGTGAATGTCCGGTCGACCGGCAAGCTGGTGTGCGTTACGTCATCGACTATCCCTACGGTGAAGTGGTTCTTGGGCGTCGGCTGGAAGATCTCTGCGAAGACCGCGGCGCCCATGGCGGGCGTGAACTCCTTCGAGGACAGCCCATAGCGGCCGCCGATGATCCTCGGCAGGGGTGTGCGACCCTCCTCGACGAGGCCGGTCACGACGTCCTGGTAGAGGGGTTCGCCGGGCGCCCCGGGCTCTTTGGTGCGGTCTAGGACCGCGATCCCTCGGACGCTGACCGGCAGGCAGGCGAGGAGCGCCGCCGCAGAGAAGGGGCGGTAGAGCCTCACCTTGACCAGGCCCGTCCGCTGTCCGTCGGCGTTAAGGGCTTCCACCGCTTCCTCGGCCGCTCCGCAACCCGACCCCATCATGACTATCACGCGGTCGGCCTCGGGATGACCGACATAGTCGAACAGCCGGTATGGCCGGCCGGTTCTGGCGGCTAGTGCATCCATCGCCATCTGCACGACATCCGGTACGGCAGCGTAGAAGGGGTTGGCGGCCTCCCTGGCCTGGAAGAACACGTCCGGGTTCTGTGCGGAGCCCCTCATTCTCGGGTGCTCGGGCGAGAGTCCACGCGCGCGGTGCGCGCGGACGAGCCGGCCCGGGATGAGTGCTCGCAGGTCCTCGATGTCGAGCGCCTCGATCTTCGCCACTTCGTGAGAGGTCCGGAAGCCATCGAAGAAATGGACGAACGGCACGCGCGAGTTGAGGGTCGCTGCATGAGCCACGAGCGCCAGATCCTGGGCTTCCTGTACGGAGGAGGCGCAAAGCATCGCGAAGCCCGTTGTGCGGGCCGCCATGACATCGCTGTGATCGCCGAAGATCGAAAGCGCATGCGTGGCGATCGTGCGCGCGGCGACGTGCATCACGAACGGCGTCAGCTCTCCGGCGATCTTGAACATGTTCGGGATCATCAGGAGCAGGCCCTGTGAGGCGGTAAAGGTGGTGGCCATCGCGCCGGTCTGCAGGGCGCCGTGCAGGGCCCCCGCGGCCCCTCCCTCGCTCTGCATCTCGACAACCTCGGGGATCGCTCCCCAGATGTTGGTTCTGCCGGCAGCAGACCAGGCGTCGGCCAGTTCCCCCATCGGCGAGGAGGGAGTGATCGGGTAGATAGCGATCACTTCGGATAGCGCGTGGGCCACGCTGGCCGCCGCCTCGTTGCCGTCTATGGTCCTCTGCGTCCGCCTGCGGACTGCCGCGATCGATGTTGCTCTCACGACCGGCATCGTGGCCCGCCTGCTCCGAGGCTTTCAGGGCCGATGGTCCCCCGCGAACGGGGCCTAGCGCGCCTTCAGGGCGAGAGGCGTTCGATCAGCCAGCCTGATCCGGCCTCGCGCGTGTAGCGGAACCGGTCATGGAGCCTGTACGCGCGGCCTTGCCAGAACTCGACGCTTCCTGGGATGAGCCGGAACCCTCCCCAGTAAGGAGGCAGAGGAACGTCCTCACCGGGGTAGCGCTCGTCCGCCTCCTCGTACCTGTCGTGGAGTTCTTCGCGCGAGGAGATGACCCGGCTCTGTGGCGAGGCCCACGCACCGATGCGCGCCTCTCTGGGGCGCGAGCGGAAGTAGGCCTCGGACTCCTCGGGGGTCACGCGTTCGACCGTCCCATGTGCGGTGACCTGGCGGTCCAGCTCCTTCCAGTGGAAGGCGAGGCCCGCGCGAGGATTCTCGGCAAGCTCACGGCCCTTTCGGCTCTCGTGATTGGTGTAGAACACGAAGCCGCGTTCGTCGTGCTGGCGCAGTAGGACGTGCCTGACGGAAGGGCTGCCGTCGGCATCGGCAGTAGCCACCGCCATCGCGTTCGGCATCACGATCCCCTCGGCCTCGGCATCATCGAACCACCTGCGGAACTGAGACATCGGCTCGGCGGCGAGGTCGTCCCGGGAAAGAGTGTGGTCCGGTCGATCGCTCATCAGGCTGGATCCCGCTCTCTCGATGGGGGGTGTTTCCGTGCCCCCGGCAGGACTCGAACCTGCGCTTCCGGCTCCGGAGGCCGGCGCTCTATCCTCTGAGCTACGGGGGCTCGCGCCCGCAGTCTAGCAACGGCCTTCGTTATGCTCGGGCCATGTCCGAGCCGCACCGCGTTCTGCTGGTCGACGACGATCCCGTGATCGTGCGCCTGCTCGAGGTCAACTTCCGCCTTGAGGGCTACGTGATCGAGACCGCCGGACGCGGCGAGGAGGCCCTGGCGAAGGCCACCGCGAACCCGCCGGACCTGGTCGTGCTCGATGTGATGATGCCCGGCCTCGACGGCTGGGAAGTCTGCAGGCGCTTCAGAGAGGACCCCAGGCTCGCCGATGTTCCCGTCATCTTCCTGTCGGCCCGCGCTCACGAGGACGACAAGGATCGAGGAGCAGCTCTGGGCGTCGTCGGATACGTGACCAAGCCCTTCGATCCGGTTCGGCTCATGGAGATCGTCCGCGATCATCTGGCCGGCCCCGAGCCGGACTGACTCGGTGATCGAGCGCCGGCTCTCCCGCCTGGTCTCCGAAGCGGTCTCGGCCGCTGCCGAGGGTTTGGGTCTTTCCGGCGAGATGCCCGAGCCCGAGATCCTTACGCCCAACCAGAAAGACCATGGAGATTTCGCGACCAACCTCGCCCTTGTGTTGGCCTCGCGAGCCGGACGCAAGCCGCGTGAGGTCGCCGAGGCGATCGCCGCTTCGATGCCGACGGCCGACCTGCTCGAGAAGGTCGAGGTCGCCGGGCCCGGGTTCATCAACCTGTTCGTGACCGACGACTGGCTCTACGACGAGGTTCGCACGATCGCCGCAGCTAAAGGGGCGTACGGCCGGCAAGAGCCGAACGGCAAACGGGTTCAGGTCGAGTTCGTGAGCGCGAACCCGACCGGGCCTCTCACACTCGGACACGCGCGCAACGCGGCCATCGGCGACGCGCTGGCGCGACTCCTGGAGTTCGCCGGATGGACCGTCGAGCGGGAGTATTACTTCAACGACGCCGGCGGGCAGATGGATCGATTCGGGGCATCGGTCCAAGCCCGCTACCTGCAGCTGCTGGGACGGGACGTGCAGGTTCCCGAGGACGGCTACCACGGCGGCTACATCCGTGAGCTCGCCGAGGGCATCTTGGCCGACGAGGGGCCCGGGCTCGCCGATCTCGCGCCCGACGAGCGGCTCGTTCGCCTTCGCGATGAGGGCTCGAAACGGGTCCTTAAGTGGATCGGATCGACGCTGGAACGCTTCGGGGTCACCTTCGACGTCTTCTTCAGTGAGTCAACCCTCCAACAGCGAGGTGAGATCGAGGCAGCCGTCGAGAGGCTGCGTGACGCCGGTTACGCCTTCGATGCGGACGGGGCGGTCTGGTTCAGGGCTACCGCATTCGGTGATGACAAGGACCGCGTGATAGTGCGCTCTAACGGCGTCCACACGTACTTCGGAGCGGACTGCGCGTACGTGATAGACAAGTTCTCCCGAGGCTTCGACCGGGTCATATACGTCTGGGGCGCCGACCATCACGGTGACGTAGCGCGCGTGAAGGGGGCCGCTACGGCCCTGGGCCTTGATCCGGACGCCTTGGAGATGGTGGTCTATCAATGGGTCTCGTTCCTGCGCGATGGAGAGCCCGTCCCGATGGGCAAACGCTCGGGCAACTTCATCTCGCTCGATCAGCTGATCGATGAGGTAGGGGCGGACGCTGCACGTTTCCACCTGCTCACCTACTCGAACGACGCGGCGATGAACTTCGACATCGATGCCGTCAAGAAGCAGTCGATGGACAACCCCGTCTACTACGTGCAATACGGACACGCCCGGATCGCCTCGATCCTGCGGAAGGCAGAGGCCGAGGGAGTCAAGCAGGTACCGATCGGCGAGGCCGACCTCTCGTCGCTGACGCACGAGGCCGAGCTCGACCTACTGCGCAGCCTTGCCGGGTCCCCCGCGGCGATCGCCTCGGCCGCCGACCTGCGTGCACCACACCGGCTCACCCACCAGGCGATCGATATCGCCGGGCGGTTCCATAGGTTCTACGCCGAGTGTCGAGTGGTCTCCGAAGACGAGGCCTTGACCCAGGCCCGGTTGTGGGTCTGCGCAGCGACGAAGCAGGTCATCGCCAACCTGCTCTTTCTGATCGGGGTCTCGGCTCCTGAGTCGATGGAGCGTGAGTCATGATCGAACGCTCGGCACCCGCGCGCCTTGATGCCCTGCTTCGCCGCGCGGGCGATCCGTGGCCGACAGGTGCCGAATTCGGCTCTCGCGGCCTGGAGATCGCAGGGGCCCTCGCAGCCGACCTGGCCCAGCGTTACGGCACTCCGCTGCTCGTGGTTGACGAGGAAGACTTCCGCGCCAGGTGCGCCACCATGCGTGGTCTCTACCCGCTGGTGATGTACGCGGTCAAGGCCTTCACCTGTCACCCGCTGATCCGGATAGCTCTGGAGGAAGGGCTCGATCTACTCACCTCGACCGATGGGGAGGTCGAAGCCTGCCTGAGGGCCGGTGCTCCGGCCGCGCGGATAACCCTTCACGGCAACAACAAGTCCGACGCCGAACTGGCCATGGCGGTATCGGAGGGCCTGGGCCTGGTGGTCGTCGACAACCGGGACGAATTGGAACGCCTCGACGCCGCGGCGCGAGCATCGGGCTCCGTCGTTAGCGTCTTGATCCGCGTGATCCCCGAGGTCGATGCCGACACGCACCCGGCCATCGCGACCGGACACGCCGAGTCCAAGTTCGGCATCCCGCTCGACCAGGCCGTCGATGCTGCCAAGATCTCCGAGACCCTGCCCGGGCTCAGGTTCACGGGTGTGCACGCTCATGTTGGCTCTCAGGTCCTCGATGCCGAACCGTATGTCCTCGAGGTCGAGGCCCTCCTCGGCCTGCTCGAGCAGATCCGTGACTCCGTGGGTATCGAGGCCGAGGTGCTGGACATAGGAGGGGGGTTCGGCATCACGTACGTGGATCAGGAACCGGTTCCAGCACAGGACCTGGCCCGCGCCGTCACCGAGCGCCTGGAAAGAGGGGCTCTGAGCAGGCGGCTTTCCCTGCCTCAGATCGCGGTCGAGCCCGGTCGCTCACTGTCGGGTCCGAGCGCGATCACCTTGTACAGGGTAGGGGCGGTCAAAGAGACAGCCGGCCGCACCCTGGCTGCCCTCGATGGAGGCATGTCCGACAACATCCGTCCCGCCCTCTACGGATCCAGATACACGGTTGCCTTCGTCGGGGCTCGAAGGACCCTCGAACAGCGCACGTTCACCCTTGTGGGCAGACACTGCGAATCGGGTGACATCTTGGCCAGGGATATCGAGCTTCCCGAGGACCTGCGTGCAGGGGACCTCGTCGCATTCGCGGCTACAGGGGCGTACACGTACTCCATGGCAAGCAACTACAACCGCGTCGGGCGCCAGGCCGTCGTCGGGGTCCGGGAAGGAGTCAGCACCCTGTGGCTTCGCCGAGAGGACGCCGCCGATCTGGACAGATTGGAGACGTCTGCGTTCTCTCGCGAGCCGGAGACCGCTGCTTTATCGGCAGGCATAGTCGTGCGTCCGGCGCGGCCGCGCGACGCCAGATCGTTCCTGGAGTTCTGGACCGCCGTCGTAGCTGAAGGCAGATACGTGCGCACCGAAAAGGTGAGCCACCCCGCCCGGGTCTACCGCAAGCGGTTCCGCAGGCCCTGGACCGACAAGGAGGCCCAGATAGTCGCTGCCGAGGGCCGCCGCGTCGTGGGCCACCTGTTCATCCAGCGCGACGATCACCCCGTAACCCGGCACGTCGCGACCCTGGGGATAGCGGTCGCGGCCGGCCACAGGGGCAGGGGTATCGGGAACGCGCTCATGTCCGAGGCCCTGCGTTGGGCCCGGACATCCGGGGTGGAGAAGATCGTGCTCTCCGTCTACCCACACAATCGTCCGGCGATCGCCCTCTACAGGAAGTTCGGGTTCGTCGAGGAGGGCAGACTCGCCAGGCACTCTCGCAAGTCCTACGGTTACGAAGACGAGATACTGATGGGCGCTTGGCTCGGATCCCGAGACCTTTCCGGAGAACGCTGATGACCGAGAGAACGCTTCGAGTCGGACTCCTGGGCTGCGGCAGCGTGGGTGCCTCGCTGGTGCGGCTCCTCGCCGACCATGCCGACGACATCGCGCTTCGCGCCGGCTGCCGGATCGAGGTCGCCCGAGTGGCAGTGCGAGACCTCTCTCGCGATCGCGGGCTCTCGCTCGATCCCTCGGCGTTCACCGACGATCCTCTCTCGGTAGTCGAGGATCCCTCGATCGATGTCGTCTGCGAGCTGATCGGGGGCACGGAGCCGGCGCGTTCGCTGATCCTGAGCGCATTCGCGGCCGGAAAGCCGGTCGTGACCGCCAACAAGGAGCTTCTGGCGAGCGGCGGGCGTGAGCTGTTCGACGCCGCCGAGGAAGCGGGCCTTGACCTGTACTTCGAGGCTTCGGTCGCGGGCGGGATACCGCTCATCCGTCCGCTGAAGGAGTCTTTGACCGGAGAGCGCATCGAACGGATCATCGGGATAGTCAACGGGACGACGAACTTCATCCTGACGCAGATGTCCGATCACGGCCTGGGCTTCGACGACGCGCTTGCCCAGGCGCAGCGCCTCGGATACGCGGAGGCGGACCCGACCGCCGACGTCGAGGGTCACGACGCCGCCGCCAAGTGCGCCATCTTGGCTTCCATCGCTTTCAATGCTCGAGTGGTCGCATCCGACGTCTACCGCGAGGGCATCGCCAAGATCACAGCGACCGACATAGCAGACGCCCGGCGCATGGGTTACGTCGTCAAGCTCCTTGCCATCGCCGAGCTTCAAGGCGATGCGATAACGGCCCGTGTCCACCCCGCGATGGTTCCGGTCGGGCATCCGCTCGCCAGTGTGAGGGACGCGTTCAACGCGGTCTTCGTGGAGGGTCCGAAGGTCGGCCAGCTGATGTTCTACGGCCGGGGCGCCGGGGGAGACCCTACGGCGACCGCGGTCGCAGGGGATCTGATCAGCGTGGCCCGCAACCTGATGACCGGCGGTCGCGGCGTCGGCTGCACGTGCCGTCTGGACCGGCGCATACGTCCGATGGACGACACCGAGGGCCAGTACTACCTCAACCTTCACGTCGAGGACCGCCCGGGAGTGCTTGCCGAGATCGCGGATCACTTCGGCCGCAACGGGGTCTCGATCGAACGCGTGTGGCAGGAGGGCTCGGGCGATGAGGCCACGCTCGTGTTCATAACCCACCGAGCCCAGGAAGGTTCCTTCCAGAAGACGATCCAGGAGCTTCGCGAGCTGACGGCCGTTCGGGCCGTGGGAAGCGTTCTTCGGGTGGAGGGCGAGGAGTGAGCCCTGCGCCCCCCGCAGCCGTGCCCCAGTGGCGCGGCCTGATCGAGGAATACCGGGACAGGCTTCCCGTCACGGACACGACTCCCGTCGTCTCCTTGAAGGAGGGCGGCACTCCCCTCGTGCTGTCGGAGCAGCTATCGGCCGAGACCGGGTGTGAGGTCTGGCTGAAGTACGACGGCGCGAATCCGACCGGTTCCTTCAAGGACCGGGGCATGACCCTGGCGATCTCCAAGGCGGTCGAGTCCGGAGCCAAGGCGGTGGTCTGCGCGTCCACCGGCAACACGAGCGCCTCAGCCGCGGCCTACGCGGCGAAGGCCGGACTCACCTGCGCTGTCCTGGTTCCCAAGGGCAAGATCGCCCTGGGCAAGATGGCCCAGACGTTGGTGCACGGGGCCCGGGTTCTGGAGGTCGAGGGGAACTTCGATGCCTCACTCGAGTTGGCGAAGGACCTCGCGGAACACTATCCCGTAACTTTGGTCAACTCGGTCAATCCGTTCCGCCTCCAAGGACAGAAGACGGCTGCCTTCGAGATCTGCGACGCGCTGGGACGAGCTCCCGACATCCACTGCGTTCCCGTGGGGAATGCGGGCAACATCTCGAGTCACTGGATGGGTTACTCCGAGTACCTGTCCGACGGGATGATCTCCGAGCCACCTCAGATGTTCGGCTTCCAGGCCAAGGGCGCCGCGCCGATCGTCCTGGGCGAGCCGGTTGCCAAACCTCAGACCATCGCCACCGCGATCCGGATCGGCAATCCCGCCTCATGGGACAAGGCGGTGAACGCGGCCAAGGAGTCTGAGGGCGCGATCACGGCGGTAACCGATCGCGAGATCCTCGCCGCGTACCGGCGGCTCGCCCGAGAGGGACTCTTCGCCGAGCCGGCCTCCGCCGCCTCGGTTGCCGGGCTCCTGCACATGGCCTCGGAAGGCACGCTTCCTACTGGTGCGACCGTCGTTTGCATCCTCACCGGTCACGGGCTGAAGGATCCGGAGTGGGCGATCGCGGGAGCGTCTCATCCCGTCACGGTTCCGCCCGACCCGGCGGCGGTCGCCGCCGAGCTGGGGCTCTGAAGTTGCGGCTCACCGCGAGCGTTCCGGCAACCTCGGCCAACATCGGCCCCGGATTCGATTGCTTCGGACTGGCCCTGGACCTTTGCAACGAGGTCACGATCGATACCGATGTCCAACCGTCGGTCACATGGGAGGGTGAAGGTGCGACCGAACTCTCCACGGACGGGTCCGACATGGTCGGGCGCGCCATGCAGCACGCCGCCCGGGCCGGAGGCGCTCTCCTGCCTCCGATGTCGAGGCATGGGCTGAACCGGATCCCACTTGAGCGGGGGCTGGGGTCGAGCGCCGCCGCCTGCGTGGCAGGGCTGGTTCTCGCCGATCGGATCCTCGGCCTTGGGCTGGAGCCCGATGAGATCCTCGAGCTGGCCGTCGAGTTGGAGGGTCACCCCGACAACGCCGCCGCGGCGATAGCCGGAGGACTGACCCTCGCGTTCGGCGATGGAGTGATCCGACTCGACTCCCATCCCGACCTTCGGCCAGTGGCCCTGATCCCCACCGACGTCCGCCTTGCGACTTCGGCCGCGCGGGCGGCGTTGGCCGAGATGGTTCCGCTGGCCGACGCCGTCTTCAACTCGGCTCATGCGGCTGCGGCCGTGGTCGCTCTTACCGCCAAACCCGCACTGCTGCCCCAGGTTCTGCAGGACCGGCTGCATCAAGATGCCAGACTCGCGCTCGTTCCCAGCGTGAGGGACGTTTTCGCCCGGATGCGAGCCGCCGGCGTCCCGATATGCGTGAGCGGCGCCGGACCGACGCTCCTGGCTTTCGATCTGCCTGGGTTGGATGTGCCCGACCCTGGAGAAGGATGGAAGGTGCTTCGGCCCCGGATCCGCACGGTCGGCGCTCAGATCCTAGAGCCATAAGGCCGTTGAACGGGCCCGGGCCCGCTCCTACACTCGCCGAAGTGACCCTTCCTCGCCCGCAACTTCCATGACATCCGAGGCCAACCCTCGCCTGGGCACCGACCACACGACGTCTCAGGCCGGCGCCCCGGTTCTCGTCACGGATCTGGCCTCCAAGACACTCGCGGTGAAAGAGGGAGACACGTTCCTCTACTGCGACCTGGAAGGGAACCTGGATCACGGGGGGGATTACGGGCTCGGCCTGTACTCGAGGGATACGCGATTCCTCTCCCAGTTTCGGATGACGTTGTCCGGGCGCGACCCCGTACTGCTTTCTTCATCGTCGGAGCGCGCCTACATGTCGCACGTCGACCTGACCAACCCAGACCTCTACGAGGGGGATCAGATCGTCGTCCCACAGCAGACCCTCAACATCCGCAGGATCCGCGCGATCAACGGCCGGCTCTTCGAAAGGGTGCGGGTCAAGAACTACAACGCCTATGCGGTCGCGCTCGACCTGGAGTTCACCCTCGCCGCCGATTTCGCCGATATCTTCGAGGTACGAGGGATGATTACGTCCGAGCACGGCAAGCATGAGGATCCCGTGTTCGCCGAGAAGGGTGTCGATTTCGCATACGAAGGTCGCGACGGCATCCGCCGAGTAACGAGGGTCTCGTTCTCCGGCCCGCCCGATCTGATCGAGTCCTTCGAGGCAGGCGCGCGCGCGAGCTTCAGACTGCACCTTGGTCCCTACCAGACCAGACTCGTCGGCCTTACGGTCGACACCCTAAGAGGGGACCAGCCGGGATCGTCGCTGGAGTTCGACGCTGCCGTTCACGAACTGCGCCGCTCCTACGAGGATTGGGAGCGCGATTCGACCCAGGTGGTGACCGACAACGAACTCTTCGATCAGCTCCTGGAACGGTGCATCAGGGACGTGCGCGCACTCTCCACACACACATCCGACGGAACCGTGTTGGCCGCCGGCATCCCTTGGTACGTAACGCTCTTCGGACGGGACTCCCTGATCGCCTCTCACCAGCTCCTGTCGGTCAACCCGTCGCTGGCTCACGATACGCTCAGGCTTCTTGCCCGCTACCAGGGCACCAAGGACGATCCCTGGCGCGATGAGGAGCCGGGCAAGATCCTGCACGAGGTCCGGGAGGGAGAGCTCGCCGGAGCCGGTGACGTTCCTCATACGCCTTACTACGGCTCGGTGGATTCCACCCCTTGGTTCCTGATCCTCTACGGGTCGCACCTGCGGTGGACGGGCGATCTGGATCTGGCCCGGGAGCTGTTGCCCAACGCAGAGGCAGCACTCAAGTGGATCGATGAGCGCGGCGACCGCGACGGCGACGGTTTCGTCGAGTACGAGACCCGGTCGCCCGGCGGGATCAGGAACCAGGGGTGGAAGGACTCACACGATTCGATCACCCACGCCGACGGGCGAATAGCTGAGACCCCGATCGCGCTATCGGAGGTTCAGGCCTACGTCTATCTGGCGAAGCAGAGGATGGCCGAGGTTTACGAGGCGCTGGGCGACGGCCCCCGGGCCGAGTTCCTGCGCGCTCAGGCGCACGAGCTGAAGACCAGGTTCAACGAGGCCTTCTGGATGGAGGATGAGAAGTTCTTCGCGGCGGCGCTCGATCGGGACAAGCGTCAGGTTCGCTCGGTGATGTCCAACCCCGGACATGCCCTCTACTGCGGGATAGTCGACGCCGACAAGGCCGAAGCGCTCGCGAAGCGACTGCTGGCACCCGACATGTTCAGCGGTTGGGGCATACGCACCCTCAGCAAGAGCGCGGCATCCTACAACCCGATGAGCTACCACAACGGCTCCGTCTGGCCGCACGACAACGCGCTGATCGCAGCCGGTCTCAAGCGTTACCGCTTCGCCCGCTCGACCAATCGGGTCGCCACGGCCCTCTTCGACGCGGCCATACAGGCCGACTATCTGCGCCTGCCCGAGCTGTTCTGCGGCTTCACCCGGCGTTCGCCCAACCGCCCCGTTAGCTATCCGGTCGCCTGCAGCCCGCAGGCCTGGGCCGCGGGGGCGCCGTTCCTGATGCTGCAGGCGATGCTGGGGATATCGGCCAGAGCCCAGGAGAACCTGCTGACGGTCCATGAGCCGCATCTGCCGCCCTGGCTCAATACCGTTGAACTCCGCAACCTGCGGGTCGGCGACAGCCGGGTCACTCTGCTCTTCCGCCGGGAAGGTGAGATCACCGCTTTCTCGCTCCTGACGCGCGAGGGCGACGTCCGAGTGGTGATGGAGGAGTAGGGGGGCTACCTGGTGCATGCTCCCGTGCCGACGGGACCTCGATCGCCGGCGGCCTCCTGCACCAGGGGAAGGACCTCCGCCGAGGAGATGGCGTAGCCGATGCGCTCATCAGTCGTCGAGGCCGCGAAGACGACCCCACCCACCTGGCCGCTCACCAGGACGAAGGGACCTCCGCTGTTGCCGGGCCGGACTATCGCCTGAAGCTCGTATACGTCCCTGACAACCTCGCCGGCGCCGTAGATATCGCGGCCGACCGCCGAGATGCTCGCGCGGACCGCCGCCTTCGCCCCCGTGAGGGGGCCACCCTCGGGGTAGCCGATGACCGCGCCCTTCGCTCCTCGTCGTAGCTCTCCTCGCACGAGGAAGAGTGAGGGGGCAGGCAGGCCGGGCACATGTAACACCGCGACATCGAGAGAGGGGTCGAACAGGACGGGAGTTGCGGCGTAGGCCTGGCCGCCGGAGAAGACCTGCGGGTCGGTCTCACCGGCGATCACGTGCGCGTTGGTCAAGACGTATCCCTGGGAAACCACGAACCCGCTCCCCTCCAAGATCATGTCGCAGGCCCGGCCCTGGATCTGGACGACACTGGCCCGGGCGGCCAGGAAGGCCGCGTTCGCCTCGGCTTGCGAAGGAGGCTCGACGGGCGCCCCCGGGTCGGGCGGGAGCCCCAGGAACACGTCGGGGAATCCCAAGACGTTGAAGAACCGGCGTACCTCGCCGACCAGCGACGGCGGTTGGGGCAGGGCGTCTCCGAGCACACGGACGATCGCAGAGCCGCGGATCTGGCGAGCCATCGTAGGGAAGGGCCCGTTCACCAGATTGAGCGCCACGAACCACGTGGCTAGCAGGACCGCGACCACCGATACCGCCGAGCCTCCGGCGGCGTCCGCTCTCCTTGCTCTCGTCTTGTGGGCCTTCGCGCGGATCTTGCTGCCGACCAACCATCCGAGCCCGTCGCCGGCCGCCCCGATGACGAGGATCGTTCCGGCAGCCAGAGCTGCCTGAGCCACCAGTCCATGGCCTGTCGCCGCGATCTTCGGCGCGAGCAGCGCCCCGCACACGAGTCCGACCGAAAGACCCACGTAAGTGATCAACTGCAGCAGCGCTCCCCGCCGATAACCGGAGAAACCGGCCAGCACCGAGCAGGCGAGCAACAAGGCGTCGAGGAGATTCAAGACCGCGACATCGTGCCACACGGGACGCCTTGCGCTGCAGGACTAGACTGGGGCAACCGTGGTGACCATCGCGCACATCTCCGACCCTCACGTGGGTTCGCCCTACTTCGTGCCGAACCTCATGAACAGGGTGATAGTCGAACTCAACGAGCTTGCTCCCGATGTAGTCGTGTGTACGGGCGACCTCACGAACGAGGGGTATCGCCAGGAGTACAAGAGCTGGCTCGCCTATCGGGAGCGGATAGAGGCACCGGTCTTGACCGTCACGGGCAACCACGACGCTCGCAATGTGGGATACCTTCATTTCGAAGAGCTCATAGGTCCGCGCCATTGGACGAGCGACGTCGGGGGAGTGCGCATCGTCGGCGCCGACTCCTCTGAGCCCGACCTGAACGAGGGCCAGATAGGTCGAGAGCGTTACCCTTGGCTGCGCGAGCAGTTCGCGGTGCAGGCGGAGCTGAAGATATTCGCGATCCACCACCACCTGATCCCGGTGCCCGGGACCGGCCGCGAGCGTTCGACGGTCATGGACGCCGGCGATCTTCTGGAGGTCCTGGTCGCGAGCGGGGTCAACGTGGTGCTGTCGGGACACAAGCACGTCCCCTACGTTTGGCGGCTGGAGAACATGTATGTCGCCAACGCGGGCACGGTCTCGAGCCTGCGCCTGCGCGGCCACACGAAACCCTGCTACAACATCTTGGAGTTCGATGCCGGCGAGGTGAAGATCCACCGCCGGTTCCCGTTCGGAGACAGCAACCAGATCGCTCATTTCTCCGTCGAGAGTGGCGCTCAGATCTACAGGGAGCTCGAACCACCGGTCGAACGCGGCGTCTAGCTCGCGAGCGGCCTTCACTTCGACAGCCGGTCCATCTTCCGAGGAAACCGAGGGGTGACGAGATGCGGGTGATCGTCCTTGTAGACGGCGAGCACTATCCGCCCGTGACCAGATGGGGGATCGATGTCGCCCGGACCCGTGGTCACGAGGTCCTCGCCGCCGTGCTCATGGGCGGGATAGAGAAGATCGACACGACCGCGATCCCGGACCTGGGAATCCCTTTGACTCAGGCGGGGCGTGACCCGAAGGAAGCACTCCTCTCGGCCCTGGCCGTATACAGGCCGGAAGCGGTTCTGGATCTGTCAGACGAGCCCGTACTGGGATACCGCGAACGCATGGAGATGGCCGCCGTCGCTCTGGCCTACGGCGTGTCCTATATGGGTCCCGGATTCCGGTTGGATCCACCGGTTAGCGGCGAGCACCTTCGGGTTCCAACCATCGCCGTCATCGGAACGGGCAAGAGGACGGGCAAGACGGCGATCGCTGGAGAGTTAGCGAGGACGGCAGCTCGCATGGGCCTTGCGCCGGTCCTGGTCGCGATGGGCCGGGGAGGTCCCGCTGAGCCCCAGGTAGCGAAGGCCGGTTCGGTCGACCTTCGACGACTCATCCAGATCGCGGGTTCGGGCGAGCACGCAGCCTCGGACTACCTCGAGGACGCGGTGATGAGCGGAGTGACCACGATCGGAGCTCGTCGCGCCGGAGGAGGCTTGGCCGGGGAGCCCTATGCCTCGAACGTGCGGGCGGCGGCCGAACTGGCCCTGGAGCACGATCCGGGGCTGATCATCCTGGAAGGGAGCGGGGCGGCCGTTCCGCCCGTGCCCTGGGACGCCGGGATCTTGATAGTGCCGGGGGACGCCCCACCCGAGTACGTGGGCGGATACCTGGGCCCTTTCCGCCTGTTGCTATCCGACCTCGTGGTCCTTACAATGGCGACCGGCCCGATGGTTGGGCCCGAGAACCTCTCCGCCCTTCGTTCCCACATCCGGCGCCTCCGAAGCGATGCGCGGTTGGTGGAAACCGACTTCTTCCCGTTTCCCCTGGAAGACGTAAGGGGCAAGAGAGCGTTCCTAACCACGACGGCACCGGAGCTGGTTGCCGCAAGGCAGGCGGAGCACATCGCCGCCGAGCACGGGTGCCAGATCGTGGGGTGGAGCGCCAGGTTGGCCGATAGGGCCGGCTTGATAGAGGACCTCGACTCGGCCGATGGATACGACGTCCTCCTCACCGAGCTGAAGGCAGCGGCCGTAGAGGTGGCGTGCGAGCGGGCCTTGGCGAAAGGGGCGGAGGTCGTGTTCTTCGACAACCGTGCGAAGGCCGTGGAGGGAGCACCACTTTTCTCGACGGCACTTGAAGAGGTCATCCGACTAGCGCAGGAACGAGGCAACGCCCGGTGAGCGAGAAGGGTTCCAAGACGGCGCAGATCCTCATCTCCGACAAGGAGCCGGGGCTGCCCTATTCGAAGGGACTCATGGCCTCGCAGGTCATGGTTACCGGCCTATCGCCGTTCCGCGCCTACGAGGTAGCGGAGGCTATAGAGGACCGGCTGCACGCCATGGGAGTGTCCTCGGTGACTACTCGGGAGTTGTCCGACCTTGCGATCGAGACCATCGAACAGGTGGCGGGGGATAGGTACGCGCGGAATCTCGAGCGCTGGCGGCAGGTCGAATCCCTGGATATCCCCCTGGTCCTGCTGATAGGGGGAGCCACCGGGGTAGGCAAGTCCACGATCGCCACCCAGCTAGCCGCCCGCCTCGGCATCGTTCGGGTCGTCGCGACCGACGCCATCCGAGAGGTCATGCGCTCGATGTTCAGCCCCGCCCTCATGCCGACGCTGTACGCGTCTTCGTTCCAGGCCGACACCGTTCTCCGCGAGCCCCCGACCTCGGCCGCCGATGCGCTCGTCGTCGGCTTCCGCGAGCAGACCTCCGCGGTGACGGTCGGACTGAACGCTCTGATCGAGCGCGCTGCGCTCGAAGGAACATCCATCGTCATCGAGGGAGCGCACGTCGTCCCGGGCTTCTTCGACATCGAGTCCCTCGCCGAGAGGATCCTCGCGGTTCCGGTCGTGATCTCCGTCGAGGACGAGGAGACCCACCGCACGCACTTCGTCGCACGAGGTACGGACGTCATCTCCAGGCCTGCTCAGCGATATGCCTCAGGATTCGACAACGTCCGCCGCCTCCAGAAGTACGTGAAGAGCCAGGCGCTGTCGCACGGGGTCCCGATCATCCCCAACTACAGCTTCGACCAGGTCCTGGCCTCGGTCATCGACCTGGTCATGGACCGCGCCACGGAACGGGCGACCCAAGCCGGCTCGACATCGGATACCACCGCTGAGAAGGGGCGAAACGTATGAGGCTGTTCCTCGATACGGCCGACATCGCGGAGATCCGCGAGATCAACCGCTGGGGCGTGCTCTCGGGGGTAACGACGAACCCGACCCTGGTAGCGAAGGAGGGTCTCGACGCCGAGGCCGTCTGGAAGGAGATCCTCGCGGAGGTGGACGGTGACGTTTCCCTCGAGGTGACCGTGACCGGCGCCGACCAGATGTACGCCCAGGGCGTGGGGCTGTCTCAGATGGGTCCGAATGCGGTCGTCAAGGTGCCGATGACGCCCGATGGGCTCTCCGCGGGAAGGCGCCTGACCGGAGAAGGCATCCGCATCAACGTGACTTTGGTGTTCTCGCCGGCGCAGGCGATCTTGGCCGCCGAGATAGGCGCGTACATCGTCTCGCCGTTCCTGGGAAGGATCGACGATGCGGGCTCCGACGGGATGCATGCGCTTCGTCAGATCTGCGAGATCTACGAGATCCAGGGATACGAGACGAACGTCTTGGCAGCGTCTCTGCGGCACCCGATGCATGTCGTCGATGCCGCGCTGGCTGGCGCTCAGATCGCGACCATGCCCTACGACGTCTTCACCAAACTGGTGAAGCATCCGCTAACCGATCTAGGGCTGGAACGTTTCCAGGCCGATTGGACGAAACTCCAGAACGAACTGAAGGGAGGGGCCTAGCCCCATGGATACATCGGATCGCAGTGGTCTCGAGTCGAAGCTCATACCGGAGCTGCAGCAGATAGCCAGCACGCTCGGGATCGAAGGGACTCAGCGCCTGCGCAAAGCAGGCTTGATAGATGCCATCGTCGCCAAGGCCGAAGACCCTGCGTTGACGCAGCCCGCGCCCGCCGGAGCGAGCAACGGCGATCGCGCCGACGGCGAGACCGGATCGAGCGAAGACCGTGATCAAAGCGGCGACCGCGACCAGGGGGAAGACCGGGGCAACCGCGAGCAAGGCGGGGACCGGGGCAACCGCGAGCAGGGCGGGGACCGGGGCAACCGCGATCAGGGCCAACGTGGATCCGACCCTCGGCGTCAGCGACCCTCGCGCGACGAGCGACGCAAGATGCGGGAAGAGCGCCGCGTCCGCGAGGAGCAGGACCGAGAGGAAGAGATCGCCAACGCGCCTGTGGCCACTGGGATCCTCGACATCCTTCCGGAGGGCTACGGTTTCTTGAGGACCTCTGGCTACCTTCCTGGTTCTGAGGACATCTACGTCTCGCTCTCGCAGGTGCGCCGATTCATGCTTCGCAAGGGCGACACCGTCACCGGCAAGGTTCGCCAGCCCAAGGACAGCGAGAAATACTTCGCGCTTCTACAGATAGACGACGTGAACGGCATGGACGTGGAGGCCGCGAAGACCAGACCCAACTTCGACAAGTTGACCCCGCTGTTCCCCGATGAGCGGTTCCGCTTGGAGAGCGGGCCCACCGCCGTCGCCGAGCGGATCATCGACATGGTCGCTCCGATCGGAAAAGGGCAGCGAGGCATGGTCGTCTCGCCGCCGAAAGCCGGTAAGACCACCGTCCTGAAGCAGATCGCTAACGGGATCATCAACTCGAGCCCCGACGTCCACCTCATCGTGCTGCTCGTCGACGAGCGGCCCGAAGAGGTCACGGACTGGCAGCGAACCGTTCAGGCTGCCGAGGTCGTGTACTCGACCTTCGACAAGCCGACCGATCAGCACATCCAGATCACCGAGTTGGTCCTGGCTCGCGCTCAACGCCTGGCCGAGATGAAGCAGGATGTTGTCATCATCCTGGACTCGATCACGCGTCTGACGAGGGCCTACAACCTATCGATGCCCGCCTCCGGCCGGATCTTGACCGGTGGTATCGACTCGGCGGCGCTCTACCCTCCGCGCCGGTTCTTCGGAGCCGCGCGCAACATCGAAGAAGGCGGCTCCGTCACGATCATCGCCAGCGCTCTGGTCGAGACAGGCTCGCGGATGGACGAGGGGATCTTCGAGGAGTTCAAAGGCACCGGGAACATGGAGCTCCGCTTGGATCGGGTGCTCGCAGAGAAACGGCTTTTCCCCGCGATCAACGTAGAGGCGTCGGGAACACGCAAGGAGGAGTTGCTCATGCCCGTCGAGGAGCTCGCCCTGGTCGTGAAACTGCGCCGTGTGCTTCACGCTCTCGAGCCGAGCGCGTCGCTCGAATTGCTGACCGACAAGATCCGCGCAACGAAGTCGAACGACCAGTTCCTGAAGGAGATCGCGAAGGCGCCGTCCGGCAGCTAAGCTCCCGGCGCCCCGAGAGGAGAACTTCGATGAAGCAAGGCATACATCCCGACTACCAGATCGCCAGCGTCCACTGCTCCTGCGGGAACACCTTCCAGACCAGGTCGACCGTCTCGGAGATCCGCGCCGAGCTGTGCTCGAACTGTCACCCGTTCTACACGGGCAAGCAGAAGCTGGTGGATACCGGTGGTCGTGTGGAGCGATTCCAGCGCCGATACGCCAAGGCGGACGTCCAGCCGGCGACATCCGAGTAGCGGGTCAGATGGCGGCCCCGCCTGCGAAGAAGGACCATCTCTACGGCGGGCAGGCCGTCATCGAGGGCGTCATGATGCGCGGCGCCGACGTTTGGGCTGTCGCGGTTCGCCAACCCTCGGGGGAGATCCACATCGAGTCGCACGGGATCGACTCGATAGCCAAGAGGCATCCTCTGCTTGCCAAACCCGGCCTTCGAGGCATCATCGTGCTCGGGCAGTCGATGTCGATAGGGGTCAAAGCCCTGTCGATCGCTGCGAACAGGTCCTCCGAAGAGGACGAGCAGCTTTCGCCGCGTCAGATGGGCGTGTCGCTGATACTGGCGCTCGTCTTCTTCCTCGCGGTCTTCGTGGTCGGACCGGCGGCGCTGTTCGGATGGGTGCAGCATCGCGCCGGATCCGGACTGGTGGTGAACGTGCTCGAAGGCGTGGCCCGCGTGGCCTTGTTCGTCGGCTATCTCTACGCGATCGGCAAGACCAAGGACATCCACCGCGTCTTCGAGTACCACGGGGCCGAGCACAAGACGATCGCGGCTTTCGAACACGGCGAGCCTCTTGAGCCCGAGCGCGTTGACCGATACTCGACCGTGCACGTTCGATGCGGCACGAACTTCCTGATAATCGTCATGATCATCACGATCTTCGTGTTCACCCTCTTCGGCACCCCGGGCTTGCTATGGAGGATCGGATCTCGGATCCTTGCCATCCCTCTCATCGCCGGACTTGCCTACGAGATGCTGCGCCTGGGCGCCCGGTACCCCGATTCGCTCGTGATGCGACTGCTCATGGCCCCGGGGAAGTGGCTCCAGAAGATCACCACCCAGAAGCCCGATCAGGCACAGATCGAGGTCGCGATAGCCTCATTTGAGGAGGTTCTGAGTCGGGAAACTCAGAGCCAAAGGTTCACGGGGGAGGTCGAAAGGGGAAGCGCGGACACGTAAACTGGGTCGAACGCTGCTTGACGAGGGGTTCTGAGACAAGCACCATCTCAGGAAGTGTTCGTACGGTCGGGTGTAGTCGGAGAGGAGCCTCACATGAAGGTCAGGTCCCTGCTGGTAAAGGTGTCCGCTGGAGCGCTCATGGTTGGTGGCGTCTTCGCCGTATCGGGTGGCGTCGCGCACGCGGGCGCTGGAACCATCAACTGCCCCATCGGGTCGAACGTGATCCTCGGAACGTCGGGTGTCGACACGCTCTCGGGCACTGTCGGCGACGACTGCATCATCGGCTACGGCGGCAACGACACGATTTCGGGCAGCCTCGGCAACGACACGATCCACGGCGGTGCTGGCAACGACCGGATCAACGGCGGGAAGGGCGCCGACACCATCCGCGGCGAGAACGGCGATGACACCATCAACGGGGGCTACGGCGACGACTCCCTCTTCGGCAACGCCGACGCCGACACGATCACCGACGGCAATGGCAGCGACTCCTCCGACGGCGGTGCGGGTCGGGACACCTTGAACTCGGTGAACAACAACCAGCAGGTCGATAACCTCGACGGCAACAGCGGAGTGGACGTCTGCAACTCGGACCCCTCCGACGTGATCACGAACTGCTGAGCGGCCGTCGGCGGATCTAGCCACCGGCCTGAAGATCGAAAGGCGGGCCCCGAAGGGCCCGCCTCTTCGCGTCCGGGCTGATCTCCCGGATGTCGTTGCATTCCCCTGAGGGCGCCTCGAAGATAAGGCGCATCCCCCAACCGTCTGATCCAGGGAGGTTCAGCGATGTCTGCGACCGAGCTCGATCTTCCCCTGCTTCCCAGCGCTGGGCAGATCCGCCGGCGCGAGTTCGCGACGATCCGTCGCGGCTACGACCCCGACCAGGTGCGTGAATACCTGCGTGACGTCGCCTCGCAGGTAGAGACGCTGGAGGGTGAGTTACGCGAGTCCAGGATCGAGGCTCAGAACGCGACGGTTGCTTCCGACCCCGTCGTTGTGCCGGAACCGGAGCAGCCGGACACCGAACCTCAGCCCGACCCCTACGAACAACTCGCTGAGCATCTCTCCGGTCTCATGCGCTCCGCGGACGGCGAGGCGGAGAGGATCGTGCAGGAGGCGCAGGACGAAGCGACTCGGATGATGACCGAGGCCCGCACGGAGGCCGATAGGATCCGTCTGGACGCACAAGCTCGGGCGGAAGAGGCTCGAACCGAAGGTGCCCAGTTCCTCACCCAGGCGAAGGTGGAGGCCGACAAGGTCCTGTCGGGTCTGGCGTCCCGTCGGGAAGGATTGGTCGAGCAGCTTCAGACCATGCAATCGCGGCTGCTCGGAGTCGCGAAGGAGTTGGAGACGGCGATCGGGCGCGAAGAGCAGGCCGACGCCTCCGTGCAGGCGCGCAGAGCGGGGCCGAACCCCAGTTACGAGGATCTTTGGGTCAGCTCCGCGGACGATGTGCTACCGGAGATGGGTCCGCTCGATCTCGATTTCGATCAAGACACGGAAGGCTGAGGACCTGGGCGGTCCGAGTCGTCTGAAGCGTGTGTCGCGGATAATCGCTGCATGCGATCACGCCTTGAAGAGATAGAGACCCGCTACGAGGCCGTTCAGTCCGAGATGGCCTCCCCGGGCGTGGCCTCCGATCTGGACAGGCTGCGCGAGCTCGGCAAGGCCTTCGCCGAACTTGGGGAGATAGTCGGACCCTTCCGCCGTTACAAAGAGGCCCTTCGTCAGGCCTCCGAGGCCTCCGAGCTCGCCAAGGCGGAGGGCGACCCCGAGATGGCCGCCTACCTCAAGTCCGAAGCCGAAGAGGCTGAGAAGGTCGCCGCGGCCCTGTTGGCCCAGCTCGAGCTTCTCCTCATCCCCAAGGACCCCAACGATGGGCGCAACGTGATCCTCGAGATCCGCGCGGGTACCGGCGGACAGGAAGCGGCTCTCTGGGCGGGGGTGCTGTTCGAGATGTACCGGCGATTCGCCGAGCGCCGCCGCTGGAAGACCGAGGTGCTCTCTCTGTCGGAGTCCGAACTCGGAGGCTTCAAGGAGGTCGTCCTAGAGGTCAAGGGTAAGGACGCCTATTCGGGTCTCAAACATGAGTCGGGTGTTCACAGGGTTCAGCGGGTGCCCGTGACCGAATCCCAGGGGCGGATCCACACCTCCACCGCGACGGTCGCCGTGATGCCCGAAGCCGATGACATCGAGATCGAGATCAAGCCGGAAGATCTCGAGATGGACGTCTATCACTCTTCCGGACCGGGGGGCCAGTCGGTGAACACGTCGAACTCCGC
Organism: Actinomycetes bacterium; assembly: GCA_031423155.1. Classification (GTDB taxonomy): domain Bacteria; phylum Actinomycetota; class UBA4738; order UBA4738; family HRBIN12; genus JANPEZ01. The sequence continues at coordinate 3,701 of JANPEZ010000012.1, read as the reverse complement.
GGTTCGGATAACTCACAAACCGAGCGGGATCGTCGTCGCCTGCCAGGAGGAGCGATCCCAGCTTCAGAACCGGGAGAAGGCGCTTCGGTACCTCCGGGCTCGTCTCTTCGCCAAGGCCCAGGAGGCCGCGATGGCGAAGGAGGCCGCTGCCCGCAGGTCCCAGGTAGGAACCGGGGAACGCTCCGAGAAGATCCGCACGTACAACTTCCCCGAAAGCCGTGTCACCGACCACAGGGTCAAGGTCACCGTTCATCAACTTCAGGACGTTCTCGCCGGGGGGTTGGACCCTTTCGTGGATGCGCTCCTTTCCTCGGAGCGGAGCGAGCAGCTCGCGGCCCAGGAGGATTGACCTTGCGCCCCTCCGACGTCCTTGCCCGGGCCGGCGACTATCTCGAGCGACACGATGTCGAGAACGCACTGCCGACGGCCGAACTCCTGTTGGCGCATGTCCTCGGAGTCGATCGGGCGCGCTTGTACACCCGAGACGATGGACTTACCACCGCCGAGGCGAAGGCGTTCGGAAGGTCGCTCTGTTCCCGCTGCACCGGAACTCCCGTCCAGCACCTCACGGGCCGGCAGGGATTCCGAAGACTGGACCTTCTAGTCGAACCTGGAGTCTTCATACCGCGGCCGGAGACGGAGATGGTCGCGGAAAGGGCGCTTGCGATGATCGCCGACATCAGCGCCCCGCTCGTGGTCGACGTCGGCACGGGAACGGGAGCGATAGCCCTGTCGATCAAGGACGAGCGCTCGGATGCGGTCGTCTACGCCACCGACATAGCCGAACCCGCCGTGGCTCTTGCCCGGGAGAACGCGAAGATCGCCGGCATGCATATCGAAGTGATGCGGGGCGACCTGCTCGATCCGCTGCCCGGCCGGATCCGAGGACGGATCGACCTGGTCGTGAGCAACCCTCCTTACGTTCCGAAGGCGGAGCATGCTGACCTGCCGCCGCACGTTCTGGCCGACCCCGAGTCGGCCCTCGTCGGAGATCTGGCCACGTTCCGGAGACTCTTCGCGGCAGCGGCCGGGTGGCTGAGACCGGGAGGCGCCCTGGTCGTCGAGATCGGCTCGGACATGTCCGAGGCGGTGTCCGAACTAGCTGCGGAGACATTCGCAGAGGTCGAAGTTGGCCTCGACCTGACGGGCCGTGATCGTTTCGTTTCGGCGAGGCTCCGCGGGCCGTGATCGATCCGATCCTCGAGGCTATCGAGGCCGTTCTCGCGGGAGAGCTGATAATCATCCCGACCGACACCGTTTACGGCATCGCTGCACGGCCCGACGACCCGCGGGCGACGGGGAGGCTCTTCACAGCCAAGGGCCGGTCACCCGATCTGTCCCTTCCGGTTCTCGTCTCATCCGTTGAAGAGGCTCAAGCCGTAGCGGCTTTCGACGATCGAGCCCTCGCACTTGCCTCGGCGTTCTGGCCGGGGCCGCTGACCTTGGTACTGCGCCGCAGCGCTTCGAGCAGCGAGTGGGATCTCGGGCAAGACTCCGACACGATCGCGGTGCGCGTCCCGCGTCAGAGGCTAGCGGCAGCCGTCCTGGCCGGGGCCGGTCCGCTGGCGGTCTCGAGCGCGAATCTGTCCGGCGAGCCGACCCCCGAGGACTGCGAGGCGCTGAACGAGGTCTTCAAAGAGGCCGTCGGTGTCTACCTTTGCCTTGAGGGCCCGCTGTCGGGAGCGGCCTCGACGGTGCTGGATCTCACCGAAGGCCGGTCCAGCATCCTTCGCGCCGGCGACATCGACGAGGCGGCCATCGCCGGCGTTCTGGGGGAATAAGGGCCGCTGCTAGACTCGCCTTCCTGCCATGTCGTCCATCCTCGTCGTATGCACCGGGAACGTGTGTCGCTCGCCCATAGCCGAGGGCCTGCTGCGCAGCGCTCTTGCGAGGCGATTCGGGCCCGACACACCCGGGGTCTCGTCGGCTGGAACGCACGGGTGGGAGGGCTCGGGAGCGATGCCCGAGTCGGTCGAAGCCGCGCGCGAGCGCGAGATCGACATCTCCATGCACGTCGCGAGACGACTGAGCGTTGGGATGGCGCTCGAGAGCGATCTGCTCCTGGCTATGGCCGGCGAGCACAGGGATGCGATCACCGAGGCCGCACCACAGCTCGCTGGCAGGACCTTCACCCTGAAGGAACTGGTGCGGCTGCTCGCAGCCATCCCCGTCACCGCGGGTGGGCCACAGGACCTGGCCGCCCGCTTGGCCGACGCGGATGAGCTGCGACGCGGGGGGTTCCAGGGCAACCCCCTCGACGAGGACATCTCCGATCCACTTGGGCTTCCGCTCGATAGTTACAGGGCGATCGCTTGGGAGCTGGACGGCTACGTAACCAAGCTGGTCGAGGGCCTCTTCGGCAGGCCGCAGGCACCGGCCGACATCTTCGGGGAAAGGAAGGCGAGTTCGTGAAGGTCGCCATCGCCGCCGATCACGCCGGCTTCGAGTTGAAGGAGGAGCTGAAGGTCTTCCTCGCCGAGGAGGGTCACGAGGTCTTGGACTTCGGAACCGATTCGACCCAGCCTGTCGACTATCCGCGGTTCTGCGCGGCTGCGGCTCGGGCCGTCGCATCGGGCGAGGCCGAGCGCGGGATCGTGCTGGGGGGTTCGGGTCAGGGCGAGCAGATCGTGGCGAACAAGGTTCCAGGGGTCAGGGCGGCCCTCTGCCACGATTTGTATCTTGCTCGCCTTTCCAGGCAGCATAACGACGCAAACGTCCTCGGCATGGGCGCGCGGATAGTCGCTCCCGCCTACGCCAAGGAGATAGTGCGGCTCTGGCTGGCCACCGGATTCGAAGGCGGCCGCCACGACGCACGTATAGAGGAGATCGCCCGCATCGAGCGAGGGGAGTAAGCACATGAGGGAGTACGCAGCGGACTGGGAGGCACTGAAGGCGGCAGATCCGGAGGTGGCAGACGCCATCTCAAGCGAGCTGAACCGCGAGCGAAGCGCCATCAGGCTGATCGCTTCGGAGAACTACGCGAGCCCTGCCGTCCTCGCGGCCCTCGGATCCAGCATGAACAACAAGTACGCGGAGGGGTATCCGGGCCGCCGCTACTACGGCGGCTGCGAGTTCGTCGACGTCACCGAGCAACTGGCGATCGACCGTGCCAAGGAGCTGTTCGGAGCAGAGCACGCCAACGTTCAGCCCCACTCGGGGGCTTCGGCGAACATGGCTGTTTTCGGCGCGTTCCTGGAGCCGAAGAGCGGCGACAAGGTCCTGGGTATGGTTCTGGCTCACGGCGGACACCTGACTCACGGCTCGCCCGTCAACGTCTCGGGCATGTGGTTCAACTTCGTTGGATACGAGGTCGACCGTGAGACGGAACAGCTGGACATGGACAAGATCAGGGACATGGCGCTGGCCGAGCGTCCGAAGATCATCCTCGCCGGTTACACCGCCTACCCGCGCGAGATCGACTTCGCCGCCTTCCGATCCATCTCGGACGAGGTCGGAGCCCTCTTCTGGGTGGATGCTTCGCACTTCATCGGGCTGGTAGCCGGCGGTGCTTACCCGAATCCGGTTCCGCATGCCGACGTGGTGACATTCACCACCCACAAGGCTCTCCGCGGGCCGCGTGGCGCGATGATCGTCTGCAGGTCGGAGTACGCCAAAGCGATCGACAAAGCTGTCTTCCCGATGATGCAGGGCGGGCCGCTGGAGCACTGCATCGCGGCCAAGGCGGTCGCACTCAAGGAGGC
>JANPEZ010000011.1:0-81132 GCA_031423155.1 Actinomycetes bacterium | reverse complement strand
CGGGCAACGGCACGCTCACCTGCTGCCACACGGGTTCGTGATCGATGCGAACCCGACCAAGCTCACGCCCGAGACTCGTGATGCGTACCTCTACGGGAGCAAAACTCGCGGGGCGACTCGAACCCACTTCGAGATGGAGGTGGCTTCCGGCGATCGACAGGAGGACGGAGCACTCGGGCTCGCTCCAGCGAAAGGCGTCGGGCCCGTGCCCTTCGCGCCCGTACCAGCCCGACCGCAGCCACTCGTCGCCCTCTCCTCCGACGGCGAGCGTGGTCGGTACGAGACCGAGGGCGTTGGTGAGCACACGGGTCGACTCGAGGGCAGGGCCGGGGCGGACCGCGATCTCGGGACGGAGATGGAGGACGCCGATCGATGCCCGGTCGTCGGGCGCCAGTATCTGGAAGAGCAGGGCCCGGTCGATCCAGTCGGTCCTCGTCGTCTTGCCGCGAGCCGAGATCCATCCCTCGATGGTCTCGGAGAGTCCGGGGAAGTCGCGGTCGGTGTCGATCAGGTCCAGCGGCCGAAGGGGGCCCGTCTGCGATCCGGGCGAGACGGCCGCCAGTGAAGAGGCGTACATCAGAAGGAGTCCGGCGCCGCTCGCCCTGGCCGGAGCCGGTCCCACCCAGGCGATGACCGGCACCCGCAGTTCGGCGACGTGCTGCGCCAGCGCCAACGCATCCTCATCCAAGGTCCCCGACGTGTCGAGCTGAAGGACCACGGTCGCTCCGTCGGCTTCGGCTTCGTCCAATCGCTGAATGAGATAGCCGACGAGGGGACGATCCAGCGCTCCCTCGACCTTGATCACGTCGACGACGGCCGAGGGCTCGGCCGAAGCCAGGCCCGGCGAAAGCGCGAGCACGGCTGAAAGACACAAGAATGGGACTACGCGGCGCATCGGTGCGACATCGTACCGGGCGAGCCGGGGGTATCCTGAGCCGCAACCCATGGGACGGACCAAGCCACTCGTTCGGCAGTCCATCCGCCGCGGGAACCCTCTCCTGCTGCTGCTCTTCCCGGTGGTCATCGCGGTCGGAGCGGTACTCGTGGCGCTGCTTCTGCTGCCCGCCGCCGCCGGATTCAGCCTGGGCGTCAACCACGTGAACGCTCGACTGACCGAACTCGGAGATGCCTTCAAACGGGTGCCTAGCTTCCCCGAGCGCTCCACCATCTTCGCGGCCGACGGCAGGACCGTCTTGGCAACCGTCTACCTGGACGAGAACCGGGAGATCGTTCACCTCGACGAAGTGAGCGAGATCGCTCGGAAGTCCGTGCTGGCGATCGAAGATCACGCCTTCTACGAACACGGCGCACTGAACCTGCCCTCGATACTGCGGGCGCTCATCGCCAACGTCGCCGCTGGACAGGTGGTCCAGGGAGGCTCGACGATCACGCAGCAACTCGTCAAGAACGCGGTCATCGGAGATACCTCACAGACCGTGGAGCGCAAGCTTCAGGAACTGGCCATGGCCATCCGCGTGGAGCAGAAGTACACGAAAGACCAGATCCTCGAGCTGTATATGAACGAGGTCTACCTGGGTAACGGCGTCTACGGGATCGGAACGGCCTCGGAGTACTACTTCCAGAAGCCTGCCTCCAAGCTCAACCTCTCTCAGTCCGCAACCCTTGCCGGGATGATCCAGGCTCCGGAGGACTACAACCCGATCGATCGCCCCAAGGCCGCCGTGATCCGTCGCAACCTCGTCCTGCAGCGGCTCGCTGAACTCGAGTGGTTCGATCAAGCTCGGATCGACAAGGTCAGCGCCTCCCCCATCGTCCTTCCCAAGAACGCCGGTCACGTCTCGAAGAAGGCCAACCCCTTCTTCGTCACGTACATCGTTCGCCAGATCTTGAACAACGTCGATCACGAATTCGACTCGTTCGGCAAGAACATCAATCAGCGGCGAAGGACCCTGTTCCAGGGTGGACTGAGCATCACGACGACCCTGGATCCGAAGTGGCAGCGCGACGCCCAGGCCGTGGCGAGCCAGCCGTGGGCGGTGTCGGTCGGAAACCCGGGCTACCAGTACAAGCCCGACGAGGCCATCGTCTCGATAGACAATTCCAGCGGCGCGATCCGAACGATGCTCTCGGGTCGCAACTACCAGAAGGATCAGCTGGATCTGGCCGTCGCCACGCGCCAGTCCGGCTCGGCGTTCAAACCTTTCACGCTCGCGGCCGCCTTCCAGGAGGGGATCCCTCCTGGTCAGGTCTACGACTCCAAGACTCCCTTCTGCTCTCCGCTTTGGATCAGCGAAGACAACTGCGTGAATAACGCCGAATCGGGCACCGGCGGTTACATGAACCTGTGGGAGGCGACGGCCGACTCGGTGAACGTCGTGTTCGCTCAACTGATCCTGCAGGTCGGGGCGCAGAAGGTCGTGGATACAGCCCACTCGATGGGCATCACTTCGCCGCTGCCCGCGGTCGGATCGCTGACGCTGGGGACGGCGGATGTCTCACCGTTGGAGATGGCATCAGGATTTCAAACCCTGGCCAACGACGGCAAGCACTGCAAGCCGTTCGCGGTCGCGAAGGTTTCGGACGCGACCGGGATCTTGTACAAACATCACCTGCAGTGCGAACAGGTCATCGAACCCGACATCGCCCATCTTGTCACCGCGATGCTGCAGGGGGTCGTCTCTCACGGCACCGGAACGCGCGCCAACATCGGCAGGCCGGTCGCCGGCAAGACCGGCACGAGCCAGGAGTACTCCAACGTCTGGTTCGTCGGATACACACCGCAGGTATCGACCGCAGTGTGGGTCGGCTTCCCCGGTAATCCCTACCCACTCAGCAACTACTTCGGGCAATCCGTCTTCGGAGGAACGCTCGCCGCCCCCATATGGCACGACTACATGGCCCGGATCATGGCGGGGATGCCGGTCGAATACTTCCCGGCGCCTCCCGCCCCCGCCACCGGAAAGATCCCGAACGTGCTGGGTGAGCAGGCTGCCGATGCCGAGAAGATCCTGGCCGAGGCCAACTTCACCGCCGTGATCAACAAGGTTCCCTCGCTCGAGCCCGCCGGAACGGTCGTGGCCCAGAAGCCCGCGGGAGGAACGACGGCCGAGCTCGGCCTGCTCGTGACCCTCGACGTCAGCAACGGTCATGCTCCCTCGGCGGTCGTTCCCGACGTTCGGGGCATGAAGCTGGACAACGCCAAGGCACTGCTGATCAAAGAGGGCTTCAAGGTCGAGGTACTCACCAAGGAGGTCGCTGACCCGGAGAAGATCGGCCGCGTCTACACCCAGAGCGTTCCGCCGGGAACCAAGATCGACATGGGAGAGACGATCACGATCGTCGTGTGGATCGAGAAACCGCCCTAGCTACTCGCCCAGTTTGGCGCGGACCTTGGCCTGAACCGCGTTGCCGTCGGCTTGGCCCTTCGCCTTGCCCATCACGAAGCCCATGACCTTGCCCATCTCCTTGACGGATGTGGCTCCCGTCACGGCAAGAGCTTCGTCGACGAGAGCGTCGAGCACTGCGTCCTCGAGCATCTCGGGGGCATACGGCGCGATGACCTCTCGCTCCGCGGTCTCCTTCTCGGCCAACTCGGTTCGCCCGGCGCCCTCGAAGGCCTCGATGGATTCGGTGCGCTTCTTTACCTCTTTGGCGGCGACATCGCGGACCTCCTCGTCGGAGAGTTCGTGGCCTAGTTCGTCCTCCTTGTAGCGGATCGCAGATATGAACATGCGAAGGGCGCTCACGCGCACCTTCTCCCCCGCCTTCATCGCGGCCGTCATCTCTTTGGAGATCTGCTCCTTGAGGCTCTCATCGCCCACCGTAGACTCCCTTTTCAGTGTTCCTTCGAGTGATTCTCACTGTCATCGCCGCCGGCGCGCTCTGCGTGGCGTGGGGGGTTGTGATCGAACGTAGGTGGTACCGGCTGCGCCGCTACCGCTTGAACATCCTACCGGCGGAGGGTCCGACCGAACTCACGGTCCTGCATCTTTCGGACCTTCACTTCGTGGTGCAAGACGCCCGCAAGGCCGCGTTCATCGCCGGACTACCCCAGGCCGACATCACCGTGGTCACGGGGGACTTCCTCGCCGAGCCCGAGGCGGTGGAGGCGGCGGTCGCCGGGGTGCGCGCGGCGCGCGGCCGGCTCGGATCCTGGTTCGTACTGGGGTCCAACGACTACTTCGTGCCGCAGCCCCTCAACTACCTCAGGTACTTCAACAAGAACCGCAAGCCGCGTCGGGCAACGCGAGGCCGTTCGGCCGATCTGGTCGACCAGCTGGAAGCCGGGGGGTGGGAGCACCTTCGAAACGTGAGGCGCTCGATCACGCTGGAGGGTCTGGACGTGGAGCTGGTCGGCCTGGACGATGCCCACATCGGATGGCACGACCTCCGCGTGGTTCCGCGGGAGGCCCCCGATCGATTCGGCTTCGCCGTGATGCACTCGCCCGACTCGGCTCCCGAGACGGCCGCATGTGGCTACGACCTGATGCTGGCCGGTCATACCCACGGAGGTCAGGTCCGGCTGCCTTTCGCCGGCGCGTTGGTCACGAACTGCTCGATGCCGCGCAAGTTAGTGAGCGGCCTGATACGGATGGGCGGCGCGACCCTGCACACATCTCCCGGCCTGGGTACCAGCAAGTTCGCACCATTCAGGTTCTTCTGCCGACCCGAGGCGACGCTTCTCGAACTGCGTCAGGTTGCGACGACCGACTCGAAGACCTCTTCGTAGCCGGCGACCATCGCTTCCTTGGAGAAGAGCCGCTGGACGCGATCGCGGCAGACCTGCGGGTCTATCTCGCCGATGCGCCCGAGGGCGGCTGCCGCCTCCGCCGCGTAGTTCTCGACGCTGACGATGAAGCCGGTCTCGCCGTCGACTACGACTTCTGGGACCGAGCCGCGGGGGGTCGCGATCACGGGGGTCCCACAGGCCATCGCCTCCGTCATGACCAAACCGAAAGGTTCGGGCCAATCGATGGGGAACAGCACGGCCTTGGCGCGCCGAAGCAGCTCGACTTTCTCCTCCTGGGTGATCTCGCCGAGTACCTCCGCACCTTCGGGGAGCGCCGGCTTGATGCGCTCGTTCCACTCCGTCTCCTCGGTGTGGTGGGCGATCTTCACGGCCGAGACGAGGCGGTCGCCGGTGAGCTTGCAGGTCTCGATCGCGCGCAGCCATCCCTTCTCCGGCGCGGCGCGGCCCAGGAAGAGCACGAAGTCCTCCTTGTCCTCTTGCATCGAGTAGAACGACGTGTCGATGCCGTTGTAGACGACGCCGCCGTAACGCAGGGTCTCGTTGAAGCGGCGCTGGGCCTGGCTGATGGCTACGTACCAAGCGCGGTCGGCGATCTGAGCGTAGAGACGATCCATCTCGGGAGTGAACGATCCGTGCAAGGTGTGCACCGTCGGGACACCGGTCTCGATGGCGGCGGCGAGCGCACTGAAGGGTGAATGCACGTGCAGCACATCGAATCGCTCACGCGCATCGCGCATAGCGAACATCGTGTGGGTCGCGTCCAGAACTATGTCGTTGATCGCGGCGGATCCCGGGGCTTCGGCGAACACGAACTCCAGCTCGGCCTTGGTTTCGGAGTCTCCCGTCGCGAACAAGGTCACGTCGTGACCGGCTTCGGCGAGGCCGTCTGCGAGCAGAGCGACCACCCATTCGATGCCGCCGTAACCCTTCGGCGGCACCGCGAGCCAAGGCGGACAGATCAGACCTATGCGCATGATGAGCGGAAGCCTACCCAGCCGAGGGGAGCCGGACGCCAGCCGCTAGACTGGCGTGCCTCGGGACGTAGCGCAGCTTGGTAGCGCGCAGCGTTCGGGACGCTGAGGTCGCGGGTTCAAATCCCGCCGTCCCGACAAGAAGATCGCCAGGCACAGGCGGGCTCTAGGGCCCGCCTGGTGCGTTTCCGGGGAAAGAACCCCGGAGGTTTGACGAACCACAGGACCCCGGCTAGCCTCGAAGCCGTGGCTCCCCACCGTGGGAGCCTTTGTCTATCCATCGACAGCAGGAGGGAAATGCCCGGCAGGAGCAGACGCGGCGTGCGTATCGCGGTGGCGATCGCCCTTGCCCTTCCTGCCTTCCTCGGCTCCCTCGGTTCCTCCTCGGCGGCGCCGACGAAGCAAGAGGTCGAGGCCGCGAAGGCCGAGCTCGACCAGATCAACCAGCAACTCTCGCTACTGGTCGAGCGGTACAACCAGGCAGCGGAGGCACTCAGGTCCTCGCAGGCCAAGCTCGCGGAAGCCCGAACACAGGTTCAGCGTTTCCAGGCCGAGGCCGAGGCGGCTCGGGCGGCGCTATCGGCTAGGGCCCGGGCCGCATACATAGGAGCCGGCTCTCAGATGGACGCACTTCTGGGGGCGACGAGCTTCACCGACTTCTCCGACCGGCTCGAGTTCATGGGCCAGATCGCGGCGAGCGACAACGACCTGGCGAACCGGGCCGACGTTGCCGCCCAGCAAGCCCGGTGGGCGGCCGACCGGTTCGCAGAGGCTGTAGCCGAGGAGCAGAAGCAGCGCGAAGCGATGCAGTCCAAGGTCGACGCGATCAAGAAAGCCGCAGCGGAGCAGGCGGCCTTGTATCGGTCCAAGGACCAGGCCTACCAGGCGGCTTTGGCCGCCGAGAAGGCTGCCGAGCAGGCGGCCGAGGACGCCCAGAACGGTGGCGGTGGAGGTGGAGGAGGCGATGGCGGTTACATCCCCCCGCCGCCCCCGCCCAACACCTCGGCGGCTCAGACCGCGATCTACTACGCCAAGTCCGTTGTCGGCACCACCTACGTCTGGGGATCGGCAGACCCGAGCGTCGGATTTGACTGCTCGGGCCTGACCATGTGGGCTTGGGCACATGCCGGCGTCTCGCTCCCGCACTCCTCCGCCATGCAGTACGCCGTGCTCCCGCACGTGGGGCGCGATCTGCTGGCGCCCGGGGACCTCATCTTCTTCTACAACCCCATCAGCCACGTCTCGATGTACCTGGGCGGGAACATGATGGTCGATGCGAGCCACCCAGGTCCGGGAGGCGAGGTTCAGATCCGCTCGGTGTTCTGGGACAACTTCACCGGCGCCGCCCGGCCGGGCTAGCCAGAACCCGCGTCCAGATCGGCCATCCGAGTCTCGGCCTGAGCGATCAACGCATCGTTGCCGGATTCACGCGCGGCGGCGAGCGCCTGCTCGAGTAACTCACGCGCTTGCGCCTTTCGGGTATCGGCGTTCCCAGCCGTGGCGTACTTGAGTTTCTCGTCGGCCTTGATGATCAGCTCGAAGATCTCGGCCGGCGTCACTTGCCGGACTCCAGCTTGTCGAGGTAACCACGGATCGCGATCGCCGTTCCGGCTCCCTCGCCGACAGCGGAGGCCAGCTGCTTGGTCGAGCCTCCGCGGACATCACCGGCGGCGAACACGCCCGGAACGCTCGTCATGAAACTGGCATCGGTCGCGACGAACCCGCGCGCATCCAGCTCGACGGTTCCGCTCAGAAACCCGGTGTTCGGATCCAGCCCGATGAAGACGAAAGCGCCCGCGGGGTGATGCTCTGTCGTCTCGCCGGTCTTCAGGTCTTCCAAGATCACAGCGCCGAGCTTGCCGCTACCGTCGTCCTTCTTGCGGAACTCCTTCACGGAGTGCTCTGTCAGGACCTGCATCTTCAAGTGGTTGAGCACCTTGTCGACCAGCAGCTTGTTCGCCTTCAAGGTGGCGCCCCGCTCGACCACCGTGACCATGTCCGTGAACTGGGTCAGGAACAGCCCTTCTTCCAGGCCGCTGTTGCCGCCACCGAGGATCATCAGCTCTTGCGAACCCTTGTAGAACGGCCCGTCGCAGGTCGCGCAGAAGTGGATGCCGGCGCCGATCAGGTCCTCCTCGCCTTCGACACCGGTGCGGCGGTAGGACGAACCCGTGGCGATCAGCACCGCGCGCGAATGGTAGTGGTCACCGTTGGAGGTCTCCACGTCTATCCCGTCGCCTTCGGACTTGATGGTCTGGACCGAGAGAGCCTGGAGCATCTCGACCCCGTAGCGCTCGGCCTGACGGACGATGCGGTCGGCCAGCTCGGCGCCCCCGATGCCGTCGGGGAAACCGGGGTAGTTGTCCAGGCGCTCGGTGACGCCGGCCTGGCCGCCGAGCCCCTTCGAGTCGATGATCAGGGTCTTGAGATTCTCGCGGGCAGCGTAGATGGAGGTCGTGAGACCGGCGGGACCGCCGCCGACGATGATCAGGTCGTAGACGTGCATCGCCGCGGTTCGTTCCAAGCCGATCTTGTTCGCCAGCTCCTCGTTCGAGGGCTCGGACAGATGCGAGTCGTCCGGGAAGATGATCGTCGGGATCACGTTGTTGCCGTTGTTGCGGCCCTGGACTATGGCCTGACCCTCGGGGTCCCCGTCTATGTCGTGCCACTCGAACGGGACGCGCTGATCGCCCAGGAACCGCTTCGCGCGCCGGCAGTCGGGGCACCAGGCGGCGCCGTAAACCTTGATCTTCTCGTCCATATGGGCGGGTCCTTCCTTGAAAGGGCTTTCGGACCTTGTGCCTGGAAGCGAGCCTAGCGTTACAGGCCCGGGGACGCGACCGGCAGGCCCTGGTCGCGCGCGGCCTGACCGAGCTGCCGGTCGTAGGTGACGAAAGCCTCGAGGTCGCGCCGGATGCGCAAGGCGCTGGCGAGGTGGATCGCATCCAGAGTCCGAAGCTGGGGAGGCTTGAGAGAGGCCGCCAGTTCCAGAACGGCCTCACTCATCACGATCACGGCCAGACCGCTCAGGGTCGTAACGAGCAAGCGGTCGCGGATGGCAGTGGCGGGAGTTCGACGGATCGCCCTGGGGAATTCAACGAGTGCGATCTCGCTGGCGACGAGTTCACGACCCTGAACCAGATCCCGTAGCTCGACGGATCCGGGCTCCCGGATGACTAGCTTCACCAGAGCCGATGAGTCGACATAAAGGTAAGGCTGCTTCAAATGCGCTCGGCCCTCTGCTCCTCTAGGGCCTTGGTCCCCCAGTCCGTGATCGGACCGGGCGGCGGCAACTCGAGATCGTCGAGCGATCCGGTGGCTGGCCTGGCTTGGCCTGTAGCGAGGAGGAGGTCCATGCTGGTCACGTCGGCGGCGAGCGGCATCAGGAGCGCGACCGGTTCGCCGTGCTCGGTCACTTCCAATATCTCGCCGTCTTTGACCCTCTTCAGGAACACGGACAGATTCTGACGGAGGTCTCTGACACCAACCCTGGCGGGCCGGCCGTCGTGAGGTGGGCGGGGATCGGGAGCGGCCATGTAGCACAACCGTAGCACATAGCACGAAGCCCACTCTCCGGCCGCTAGTCTCCGCGCGTGATCGCGATCCTTGGAGGACTCGGGGCCGCCTGCTGCTGGGCGGCGGCGACCCTCTGCTCATCTCGCTCTAGCCGCATGATCGGCGCTACCGCCGTCCTGGCCTGGGTGATGATCACGGGGTTCGTGGTGCTGGCGCCCATCTCCCTGGCGTCGGGCGTACCTAGCGTCAGCGGAGCCACTTGGGCCTGGCTCTGGGCCTCCGGAGTGGTCAACGTCGTCGGGCTGCTGATGGTCTACGCCGGTCTGAAGGTCGGCAAGGTCGGCATCGTTGCCGCGATCGCATCAACCGAAGGCGCGGTGACGGCCGTGATCGCGGCGGCGGCCGGAGAGCCGCTGTCGCTCGTGACGATGTCGGTCCTGGCTTTCATCGCAGGCGGGGTGTTCCTAGCGGCGCTCGCCCCCGACAACGGACCGGTCAACGTCCACGCCGGCCGCGCAGCCCTGCTCGCAAGCGGCGCCGCATTGCTGTTCGGCTTCGGCCTCTACGCCGCGGGCCACGTCAGTGACCAGGTCCCGGTGGTCTGGGTGGTCTTCCCCGCCCGCGTGATCGGGGTGGCAGCCATCGCTCTGCCGCTGGCCATCGGACGGCGACTGAAGCTCACTCGCGAAGCGGCGCCACTCGTTATCGCCTCCGGCTTCCTGGAGGTGATCGGCTTCGTCTCCTTCACCTTCGGAGCCCGCCACTCCATCGCCATAGCCGCCGTCCTGGCGTCGCAATTCGCGGCCATCTCAGCCCTAGCCGCCTACCTACTCTTCCGCGAGAAGCTGGCCAGGTTCCAGATCGCAGGAGTAGCGGCGATAGTGGCGGGAGTCGCGGTTCTGACGGCGATCCGCGGATAGGTCAGCCGCCCGGCATCGGTGAGGGGTTCGGACCGATCAGCGGCTGACTCGCCAGCGGCCTTCCCTCGAGAGCAGCCCCGAGGAAGTCCACCTGTGCCGGGACCACGTTGCGCCAGGAATCCCCACTATGACATCCGGTGAAGGTCTCACCCGCGGGGGGTTCAGTCAGTGCGCGAGCGAAAGCGAGGTCATTCGGCAGGAAGGGATCGTTGGTTCCGACATCGATGCGAACCGCCGTGGAGGCCAGCGCTCCGGCTCCCGCGTAGACGTCGTGGGCCGCGTAGTCGGCGGCCGAATCGAACGCGTCGCCGCCGACCCTCAAGACCTCGTCGTAGCTCTGCCATATCGCCGGGCTCGAGACGGCCACGGCGGCGAACATCTCCGGTTGGGTCTCGGCGGCGAGCAGCGCGCCGTAGCCGCCCATCGACCATCCCATCAACGCGCGCCGCGTTCCGGGGGCGCCGAGTCCGCGATCGGCCATCATCGGTATGAACTCCTCGAGCAGCATCGAGAGCCTGTCCTCGCCGCTCGCGCGCGGGTGCCAATACGACTGGCCCCCGTCAACCGAAGCGATCGCGAACGGCGTCACCCCTCGTTCGGAGATCTCTTGCGCGACGAAGTCCGGCATGCGCATGTTGATGATCGTCTGCTGCCCGGTCCCCGAACGCCCAGGGAGCGCGAACACCACATGGATCGGCTCGCCCTCCCCGACCCCTGGAGGAAGAACCATCGCGAATCCGACCTCCGACTCCACGAAGGAGGAGGAGAAGGAACCGTTGATGACCCTCGCATCGGATGCAGGCGGGATCGGCCCCTCGGGACCGCAATCCCCCGTTCGCCTCTGGAACAAAGTGCGAACAGGAAGCACCTTCAGCGCGACGAACCCCGCGCCCGCAGCAACCACGCCTCCCGCCAAGAGGAATCGGCGCCGCGAGAGGCCGGTCTTCCCACCGGACGTATCACGAGATCCAGTCACAAGCCCTCCGCGAGATCCGCCAAAGCCGAAGCTTCGCCTTCCATGTCTTTCAAGTCTTTCAACTTCAAGAGCCAAGAAGACGGAAGAGCGCGACGGCCATGGAGCGCTCCCAGCAAGGCGCCCGCAACGGCCGCGTTGGTGTCCGTATCCCCCCCAAGCCCAACGACATGGAGCAACCCATCCTCGAAAGAAGGAGCCGAGGCGACGGTCTGAAGTGCGATCCCCGCGGTGAACAGGGTGAACCCCATGTCGGGCCCATCGATAGGCCGCGCCCGACCCGCCTCTTCAACGAGGTACTCCAGCTCTTCCGAGCCTTCACGACCCTGAACCGCGTGAACGGAATCGACGACCGCGCCGCGCGGCTCTTCGCCTCGAACCAGCGCGGCGACCGCCAGCGTTACCGCAAGGCAAGCCGTCCGGCAGCGTTCATCCCAATGAGTGATCGCCGACAACGCAGGCGTGAGTTCGTGAAGCTCTTCGGCGCGCATCGCGAACGCAACCCCCAGCGGAGCGCAATACATCACGCTGCCGTTGCCGGCGCTGACCTCGGGCCCGCGCTCCTCGACGTACCTGCGCGCAGGCTCGGCCACACCCTCACGCGCCCAAGTCAGCACGCGCCGCGTGAGGTTCCCGACATCGGGAGGACCCGTAGCAAGCCATGAAACGTGACGAGCCAGGACGTCGGCTAGATCGAGCCCGCCGCAAGCCACCAACGAGCGCCACAGGTTCCGCGCCATCGCGGTGTCGTCCGTCCACGTCCCCGGCGGCATCCCCATCCAGCTCAACTCGAACGCCGGAAGCGGCGAAGGGATCGAAGGGCTCCGCTTGAACTCGAACGGAGCCCCGAGCGCGTCCCCGAGCGCAAGACCCAATACGCTTCCCACCGCGCGATCGCGAACGTCCATGACGTCGGATGCTAGCGGCCTGCAACGCCGCAGGTCACGGCATACGGGCCTTTGGTAACCTTGCCCTCCGCATGGACAAACTCGGACCTCGCCACAAGACCTGCCGCCGCGTCGGCCAGCCCCTTTGCGGGCGGCCCAACTGCCCGGCAACCAAGCGCCCCTATCCCCCCGGCCAGCACGGCCGTGGCCGCAAGCGCATCTCCGAGTACCAGACCCGCCTGCTCGAGAAGCAGAAGCTCCGCCACATCTACGGGGTCTCCGAGAAGCAGATGCGCGGCTACTACGAGAAGGCCACCCGCTCCAAGGGCGTCACCGGCGAGGAGATGATCCGCCAGCTCGAGACGCGCCTGGACGCCGTCGTGCTGAGGCTGGGCTTCGCATTGTCTAACCGCCAGGCCCGTCAGCTCGTCTCCCACGGTCACATCCTGCTCGACGGCAAGCGGCTCAATGTCCCCAGCGCCCGGGTCAAGCCCGGTCAGACCATCGAGATCAGCGCCAAGGCCCGCAACTTCGTCCTCGTGCAGGAAGCCATCCAGATCACGCCGGATCCTCCCTCCTACCTCTACCGCAACAAGGATCAGCTCCAGGGAACGCTCTCACGTCTTCCCGAGCGCAGCGAGATCCCGCTGCCGGCCCCGGTCGAAGAGCGCCTGATCGTCGAGTTCTACTCCTAGGACTCTAGCCGACAGCCGCTAGTCGCTCCTCAGCCCGCCCTTGATTCGTTCCACGCGCGGGTCCAGCATGGGACAACAGACCGATCAGCCGATCGATACCTCAACCCACAGCCGCTTATGTGGACAAAGGAAGGAGGAGACGCGCGCTTCGCAAGGCTCAAGCGGCACGTGCTCTGGAGTTTGCCTCGTATGCGCCTGGAGCCGCTGGGTCCGAAGCACAACGAGCCCGATCACGCCGCGTGGATGTCGAGCATCGAGCACATCCACGCGACGCCGGGATTCGATGATGGCGAGGATCCATGGCCGCTGCCGATGACCCTCGACGAGAACCTTGCTGACCTAGAGGGCCACGCAGCCGACTTGAGGCGCGCCGAGGGTTCACCTACTGCGTACTCGCCTGGCGACCGAGGACGTGATCGGGTGTTTGTACATCTACCCTTCTAAGAGCGGTGACCACGATGCTCGCATCCTGTCCTGGGTTCGGGCATCGCATCCAGAACTGGACGCGCCGCTCTGGCAGGCGGTCTCGAACTGGCTCGCACGCGACTGGCTCTTCGAGCGAGTCGACTACGATCCTCGCGCCCGACGTGCGTCACGCGCCCTTGCGCCTCGGGGCATTCGATCTGCATACCTCCGCAGGTTGCTGCTATCGGACTCAAGGCTGGTCGGATTGGACCACGCAGAACTCGTTTCCCTCGGTGTCAGCGAGTGTCGTCCACTCGAAGCCCGTTTCTTCTCTAGCGATCCTGTCCCACAGACGGGTCGCGCCGAGCCCGATGATGCGCTCGACCTCAGCCTCGCGATGGGACGCGTACCAATCGATGTGCACCCGGTTCTTCGTGGTCTTGCCTTCGGGTACCTTCACGAACGTAAGGGGGGGATCACCGGGTAGCCAGTAGTCATTCGCAAGCTCGACCTGAACGAGTTCGCGCTCGAGCGCAGCAGCCCAGAACAGGCCGACCCGCTGCGGGTCGTTGGAATCGAAGACGACCGTGGCCAGCCTCAACCCCATGGGCTTGTCGGACTGGATCAGGCAGAACTCGTTGCCCTCGGTGTCAGCGAGAGTCGTCCACTCCATGTCGTCTTCCCCGACGGTCTCCTGGATGTCCCAGAGACGGGTTGCGCCGAGCGACACGAAACGTTGGACCGCCGTCTCGCGCTCGGGCACGGCCCAGTCGAGGTGCATCCGGTTCTTCGTGGTCTTGCCCTCGGGCACCTTCATGAAATGGAGTTGAGGATCGCCGGGGAGCGAGGTCCACCACTCGGGCTCGTCTTCGATGAGTTCACGATCCAAAGCAGCCGCCCAGAACCCGCCGACCTTCTGCGGGTGGTCGGAATCGAAGACGACCGTGAAGAACGAAAGACCCATCAGGCTTCGACGCTCAGCGCCCGATAGAGGCGCCACCGGTCTGGGACGCCCTTGAGCGCGTGCTCT
This sequence comes from Actinomycetes bacterium, assembly GCA_031423155.1. Classification (GTDB taxonomy): domain Bacteria; phylum Actinomycetota; class UBA4738; order UBA4738; family HRBIN12; genus JANPEZ01. The sequence goes on along the minus strand of JANPEZ010000011.1, from coordinate 67,024 downwards.
CCGTGGTCTTCGAAGGCGAGCCCGGAGCCCGCTACGAGGTCCTTGACCGTCGAGGAGACGAGCACCTCGGACGATCCAGCGAGCGCCGCGACCCGCGCCCCGATGTGCACGGCGATCCCATGTACGTCGTCACCCGCAAGCTCAATCTCTCCAGTGTGGCAGCCTGCTCGGATCTCGATGCCGAGCTCACGCACCGAGTCGCGGATCGCCTGCGCGCACATGACGGCTCGAGCGGGGCCGTCGAAGGTGGCGAAGAAGCCGTCGCCCGCCGTGTCGATCTCGCGACCGCGGAATCGCTGCAGCTGCGCTCGCACGCGCATGTGGTGGCCCTCGAGCAGTTGCTGCCAACGGTGATCACCCAGCTCAGCCGCCTTCTCGGTCGAGCCGACTATGTCGGTGAACAAGAGAGTGGCGAGCACGCGATCCGTTGCCCTCAGCGGTCGCTCCGCACCGATGAAGCGCCGGAGCTCGTCGGCAATCTCCTCCATCCCCTCCCACTCCAAACCCACATTGGTGCCGAGGAATGAGCTCACCCTGGAGCCCGGGATCAGCTCCCCGATGTAAGTGGCCTCCTCAACCTGCCTCGGCAAGTCTCGGCACATGAGCAAGGTCGGGACCTGAATCGATGGAAGGACGCCGCGGACGTCGGTCTCGTACCAGATGCGTTCGAGCTCCTCGGCGACGTCGGGCGTCGTCCAGTGGCGGCTGACGCGGGCCACCCGGGCGAGCTCATCTTCGAACATAGGCGCCGGCGCGGACTCACCACCGCCCAAGAGGATCTCGTTGTTCTCGACCCAGTTCCGGCCGTAGGCCTTCGTACCCCAGTGCTCAAGGACGGCACGCATCTCATGCTCGACCAAGTCCGGTGTCGATCCCCACGGGTAGTCGGGGGCCCACACCGACTGCGCCGACGGGCCCCACCAGATGAGTGATTGAGTGCGCTCGGGATACCCACTCGCGAACAGCGCGTTCGGTGCTCCACCTTCGAACGCCCCGAGCAGGACCGTCCGGCCCGAGCCGATCGTATCGAGCACCGCCAGCAGATCCCCCACGCGCGTCTCAAGGTTGGGGGGCCGCACGTTCCGACTCGAAAGCCCCGTCGCACGGCGGTCGTGCAGGATGAGGCGAGAGAACGATGCGAGTTCCTCGTAGAAGGCCGCGGTGTAGGGATCCTCCCACATGAGCTCGAGGCCGCCGAGCCAAGCGTGCTGCAGCGAGATATCGACGGGGCCTTCACCCACCACTTGGTAGGCGATGTACACGCCGTCTTCGGTCTTCAGATAGCGGGGCTCAGGAATCTCCACGAAAGCATTTTCGCCCCTGACGTTCCCACGCCGCAAGTGGGCGCTCGGCCTTCCTCGACGGCGGACGACGCCTCCCACGGATCCTTTCCTACATATCCAAGTTCTCGACCCGCCTTCAGCGTCCTTCGGCACTTCGCGAATCGCGACGGAGGATTCGGCGACCGTGGGGCGCCCGTAAGAGCTTGAAGGCGACGCCGGGCGCCTCAGGGGTTCGAAGATCAAGAGACATATCGGCATTGGGAGCAATCGCATTGTGACCTGGAGGATTGTTGTCGAGAAAGCCCTGAAGACCGAGAGCCGCAAGGTATGTCCCAGTCAGCAGTCGCCAAATCGAGCGCTTAGGCCTCCACGGGAGGAGGAAGCAGCGCCGCTCGCACGAACATCGTCACTTCTCGTTCACGTCTCCTGAGTGACGCGCGGCCTTTCTGCTCACCGACGACGGCATTCAACACCGCTGCTTCGGTGAGCGAACCCACCACTGCGGTATAGAGCGTGAACAACAGGAACGCCGGGTCTTGCTTTCGGATCGTTCCGGCGTCCATGCCGGTCTGGAGGAAGTCGATCGCTCGGACCCTCAGCGGATCCAACACGTCGGCGAAGCGTTCGAAAGCGTCGGCACCCAGGCGCGCCGCCTCGCGGATGAACATCGGGAACTCAGGCCACTTCTCCGCTAGGCCGAAGACGGCGTGGATGACGGCTTCGGCTCGGTCCTCGGTGGAGTCCTTGCCTGCCAGGCCTTCTGCGATGACCTCGCCGAGACGCGTGCCGGCGGCGGCGAGGCAGGCTTCGAGCAATGCCTCCTTTGTCGGGAAGTAGTAGAGCAGCGTCTGCTTGCGGACGCCGACTGCGGTTGCGATGGCGTCGAGGCTCGTGCCGTGGTAGCCCTCGCGGCCGAACTGACGGATGGCTTCCTCGACGAGGGTGCTCTTGCGCTTCTCGCCACCGGTTCGGGTCAAGGACTCACTCCCAGGTCTTCGTGGGGCCTCGGCGAGGGACGGGGCGCGAGCCCTCCCACTTGCGCAGCCAGTTCGGACCCTGGGGGCCGGCGAGCGAAGGGGTCTCGTCGTCCTCAGCTCGCTTCAACGCTTCCCACCAGGTGGTGCGGTCCTCGTCGTGCAGTTGCGCGACGGCCTGAGACATGCGACGGGACATGTCCTGGTGGGTCTCGCCTTCGACCGGGAAGATGGGAGCGCCGAAGCGCGCGGTGACGGGAGGACGACCGGCGCGGGGCCAGCTTCGGCCCTTCGGCATCGCCTGATACGCGCCGCGGATGCCGATCGGCACGACGGGGATGTCGGCTTCGATGCAGAGGCGCGCGGCGCCGTGGCGGAAACGCTGCACGTGCCCGTCGGCGGAGCGCGTGCCTTCGGGGAATACGACCAGGCTCCAGCCTTCGTCGATCAACTCACGCGCCTTGCTCGTCGCGTTCTTGCCGCCGCCGCGGTCGATCGCGAAACCTCCATAGACGAGCGCGGTGAACGTCTGGCGCCACCAGACGTCGAAGAAGTAGTCCTTGGCGGCGCCGACCGCGGTTTTCGCCTGCCACCTGTCGGGCAGCGAGGTCATGATGATCGTCGCGTCGAGGTGACTCGTGTGGTTCGAGATGAACATAACGGGGCCGTCGATGCCGTCGAGGTTCTCGATGCCGAAGACCTCCAGGGAGAGTTCGCTCGCAAGGATCGGCTTCATGATCCCCTTGAGGATCACCTGCCGGACGGCCACGCCGATATCGCTTCGAGCCCAATCGGTCGGAACGCCCGGGTCCTCTCGTTCCAGGGCGTGCGGTTCGGCCGAGCGCGGGACCATGGGACGGCGGCCCCAGCGGAAGCCGCCGGCCATCTCCTTGAGTTCCTTGCGCACGCTCATCTCACTTCACGTCCGCGATCATGAGCGGCGGCGCGTGGAAGTAGGTGATCGAGGGCGAGCGGCCGACGGTGTCGGTGGCCATCTCCAGCGCGTCGCGGAAAGAGCCCGCCGCGCGATACCCCAAGCGGCCCACCGTCTTCGGGTCGCCTCCGACGATGATCACGTCGCCTGAGTAGTCGCGCCCGTGCGCTCCCCAGTACCACATGTAGAACGGGTGAACGCCGTGATAGGCGTAGCTGGTCCGGTACAGATGCGTGTACCAGGGGTCGGTCGCGTAGCGCTCCTCGAACTTGGCCTCGAGCGTTGCAGGGTCGGTCGTCTCGGCCAGGACCTCCTCGAAGAAGTCGATGTAGCTGGGGTGGTGTATCTGGTGGAACTCCCACGGGACCGGGTGGAACATGATGACCGCGCCGCCCGGCTTCACGAGCGGCTTGTTGCGGTAAAGGTTGAACAGGTATCCGAGTCCGAGGCAGTGAACGAGGATCGGATTCAGGATCGAGTTCACGTTGTACGGGCTGATGTAAGGAAGGCCCAAGACGAGCACGTCGGACTGACCCTGAACCTCGACGAGTTGCTGGCGGTGCAGGTTGACGAGCGTGCGTTCGTGGACGGCTTCGGTCTCGCCGGCGTTGACGCCCGTCAGGCCGTAGTCGGCTTCGATCCGACGGAAGATCTCGCGTCTGACGCGCGGGGGTGCCAGGTCGTTGCCCTTCTTGGCGGCCATCATCAGGCCCTGGTCGTAGCCGGACCACTCCCACTCGCGCTTGTTCAGGAAGCCGAGCTGCTTGGGGAAGGTGTCGTTGTTGAGAGTCGTCTCGACGGTGAAGATCTTCACGCCGGACTTGGCGAGCAGCCTGCCCATGCGGGTGACCGAGTCGCCGATCGCGCTATGTCCTTCACGCGGATCCATGTACGAGTTCGAGTGCAGCATCGTGTGGACGTTGTGGTGATGCTTCAGCGACTTGTAGCTGGCCAGCCCGACGGCGACCGACTTGTGGCCGCCGTCCATGGCCACGAGGTTGATGTTCACGTAGACGATCAGGTCCGAGTCGGCCGCGCGTTTGTTGATCTCGACGTCCTCGCCCTCGTCGGTCATGCCGATATGGCTGAGTTGGTCGCGATCCTCGGCGTCGTGGTTGTAGAGGTCCTTCGGCCAGAAGCTTCGGAAGATGCGCTCGCCGACGGCGCGTTTGATCTCGCTTGAGGTCATGCGCCGGTGAAGGGAGTTCGCGACGATGATCTTCACGTCTTCGACGCCCTTGCGGGCGGCCAGCTCGACCACCGCTTCTAGGATCCTCTGGCGGATGTCGGGCGTGGACATGGGCGGCAGCGGCAACGAGATGTCGTCGAACGCGATGGTGAGCTTCATGCCGGCCTTGAGCAGTTCGGGCAGAGGCTCGGAGTTGACGGGGTTGAGCAAGGCGTGACGGATCGCCCCGTTCACGTCCTTGATCGCCGGCAGCGAGTCGGGCGGATACACCACGCGGGAGCCGAGGGGGAACTTCTGCATCCGGAATCCCTCGCCCTCATGTACGAGGAGCGGTGGCGTTCGCTCGTCGACATCGAGTACGAATCCTGGTCTTGGCATGTCTTGTGTCCTCTCAGCTTTCCTGCGGCGCGAACGCCACCTTGAAGGTTCCGAGCTTGCCGGCTCCGAGCGCGTGATCTATCGCGTCGCGCCAGCGGTCCAGCGGGTACTTGGCGCCGACCAGTTGCTCGATGATCGGTGCGCTGGACGCTATCTCGAGTGCCATGTCGAACGTGGGCTTCGTGGTTCCGTCGGCCAGATGTTCGATCCCAGACGTATATGCGCCGACCATCTCCAGCTCTCTGAACCAAAGAGGTGTCAGGTCGGCACCCGAGCCGGGGATGCCGCTCACCACCACGCGTCCGCCGGCTCTGGTGGTCCGTAGCGCAAGGTCGAGCGCACCGCTAGAGCCGACGCATTCGATCGCGACATCGACGCCGCCGAGGAGGAACTCCTGTCCGCGTTCGGGTTTGAGCTTGACGACATGCTCGCCGCGGCGGACCGCCTTGACGGTGTGCTCGGGCCGGACGACCTCGTCGGCTCCGGTCATCTTCGCGGCTGCGCGCTGCTTCTGGTGCTTCGCGGAGACGATCACCCGGCCGGCTTTGGTCAACAGCTTCAGTGCCAGCGTTGTCAAGATGCCGACCGTTCCGGCGCCGACGACCAACACCGTGCCGCCATCGGGAACCTCGGCCCTCAGGGCCGCGTGGATGGCGCAGGCCAGCGGTTCGACCAGAACAGCGGCATCTTCGCTCATGCCTTCGGGCACCGCGTGAAGCTGCGAACGGTGCGCCATCATCATGCGGCTCCAGCCCCCGCCGACATCGGAGCAGTAACCGGTCTGAAGCCCAGCCTTGAGATCACCGACCGTCACGCGATCGCAGCGGCCGACGTAGCCCGCCGAGCAGTTCTCGCAGACAGGCTCGATACCCCTTGCGGCGCACGACAGAACCGACGACAAGACGACGCGTTGTCCTGCAGCCAGATCCCCGCAGTCGTCGATCAACTCGCCGACGACTTCGTGCCCTGGCACGAAAGGTAGAGACACCAATGGCGAGAAGTAGAAGGACGACTTGCCCCCGATCGTCGCCAGGTCCGAGCCGCAGATACCCGAGAGCAGGGGCTTCATTCGAGCCCAGCCCTCGCCCGGCGGTGTTGGGTCTTTCAGCGTTGCGAGCCTCAGCGGAGCCAAGGGTCCGGCGATCAACCCCGGAGCTTTCGCTCCAACGGCGCGCGCGGTCAGGTACCGGGGAGCGCTCCTGAACAGTTCCAGCGACTGAGCCATGGGTTACCTCACCGCTGGCTTCGGGAATCGAACCTTCGGCATGCCCTTGGACATAGCCCACTCCTCGATCGGCCAACGACGGCGTCGTGCGAACCGGTAGAGCGCCGAATCCGGCGAAACCACGACCGGGTTGCCGACCGCGCGCAGCAGGGGCAGGTCGCTGTGCGAGTCCGCGTACGCGTAGGAGTTCTTCAGATCTATGCCCTCTAGCGACGCGTAGCGGCGCAGCCACGCGGCACGCGCCTCGCCGACCAACGGCGGCGTCGACATGAATCCGGTGTATCGCCCGTCCCGCACTTCAAGCTCCGCGGCGATCATCAGGTCGAAGAGCGGAGCCAGCGGCCGGACGAACGCCTCCATGGCAGCGGTTATCAAGATGGTGCGGTGCCCGGCGGCGCGGTGTTCCCGTATGCGCCGGATCGCGGCCGAAGAAGCCTTCTGGAGCATGAACTCGCCGACGTGGTCCTCGATGAGGCGGCTGACGCCCTCGACGCTGGCGCCCTCGTAGCGGCGGAAGAACGTACGCAGGAACTCGCCTCGGTCGCGTCGGTCCGCCTGAAGGTATCCGGGGATCCGGCCGAAAACGCTGACAAGCTCGCCCGGCCAGCCATCGGGGTCAAGGTCGGCCATCTTCGTCCAGACGTAGGACTCGACGACGTTGGAGGTGATGATCGTGCCCTCCATGTCGAAGACCGCGACCACCGGCTCGGCCCGTTCCTTGATGACGACGGTAGCCTTCTCGCGGTCGCGCTTCGACAGTTCCCTGAGGGACTGAGTGATCGCCGGAGAGTGGACGTCCTGCAGGTAGTGCTTCCAGTCCACCATCGCCGAGTCGAACGGGAACTTCGCGCGATCCCCCGCCGAGAGCGACTCGTACAGCGCCAGCATCCGGTCGTCGGTGTAGATGACCTCGGCGTCGGTGTAGCTGTTGTACAGCTCCGAGTAGCGCTTCACGAACTCGACCCGCGCCTTGTCGCGGTCGACGCGGCCGACCCACTTGCGCATCTGGGCCGACTTGGGCAGGTGCGTGACGACCTGCTCGGCGACGTCGGTAAGTTTCTCGGCGCGCTTGAGCATCCGTTCCACCTTCAGGTTTCCGGGGAACTTCCACTCGGGAACCTTGTGCTCGCCGCGTCCGCGCTCGGGAAGCGGATGTGCCTCGAAGTATTCGCGGACGTACCGATAGAGCTCGTGGTACTGGATCGGGTTGCGCGAGCCGGAGCAGACGTGGAAGTAGCCGGGGTCGGCGACCGGCGGTGGAGTTGCCGCCACGGCAAGCATCGCGTTAACGACGAAGTCCACCGGGATGATGTCGACGATGCCCTCGGGGATGCCGGGGAACTCGGGGATCTGACCGAGCCCGTAAGCCCGGATGATCGGGTCGGCCATCTTGAACCCGTCGATCCAACCGGGGAACGGATGCAGCAAAGAGCCCTCGATGATGGAGGGGCGCACGATCGACAGAGCCAGTTCCTCTTGCGCTGCAAGCTCTTCCACGGCGCGCTCGCCCATCGCCTTGGTGAACGTGTACACGTCCGGCCAGCCGAGCGACTGGGCCCGCGCACGTCCGTACTGCGTCAGTCGCTTCGAGACCCACTCCTTGCGTCGCTCTTCGGCGTCGGACGCCACGGTCAAAGGGCCGGCGCGCGAGTGTTCCTTGCTCGCCTTGTCCATGAAAGAGTCGAGCGTCTCGGGCCGGCGCGACTGAGACTCGACGTCGTGTCGGGCCTGCATCGCCAAGTCACCTTCGAGCTGCCAATCGACGCGGTGCTCCAGGGTCGCCTCGGGGACGACGCCCTTCTGCATCCCGGCGACGTAGGCGGTGGAAACGTGAACCAGATGCGGCCTAGACCCGGACTCGACAACACCTCGGTAGAGGTTCAAAGCTCCGAACAGGTTCGTCTGGAAGCCCTCGTCGATCGGAGGATCGAAGGAGACGGTCGCGGCGCAGTGGAAGACGACATCCATGTCGCCAGGCAAAGTCGGGACGCCGCGGGAGAAGTCGCCGTCGATCACTTCACAACGCTCGCGCAGCGCTGCGAGCAGACCGTCCTCGCCGAGCTTCTCGCGCAGAACACTGAACGCCGGCTTGCGAAGCATGTATTCGACCCTCTCCTGGGAGGAGGCCCCCGTCTGCGAGCGCACGAGCAGGACGACGCGCGTATCCGGGAAGTCCAGCAGCAGCCGCTCGAGCACGACCTGACCGAGGAAACCGGTCACGCCGGTGATGAAGATCCTCTTGCCGGCCAGTGCCTGGACGATCGACTTCGGAGCACGCTTGTCTACCACACGGCAGATTATGAGATATCTACCGGTTGGTAGACAAGTTGTGCTTGGAGGGAACTACACCCGGAGCTTGCGAGGCCGAGAACCAGATGGAGAGCACCGGGTGCCTGGGAGGGACCATGTCGCTCAGAGCGAAGGTTGTTGGGATCATGGCATTCCCGGTCGTCGTGCTCATCGCGTCGGCTTCTTTCGGCTACGTCGCGGAACGACGCTCAGCCTCGCTGCTGGATGCCTATCAGCACGCCAACCAAGTTCAGCACGCCATAGACACGGTGCTCGCAGACATGGTCGATGCCGAAACCGGTACGCGCGGGTATCTGCTGACGGGCGACGAGACGTTCCTCGCGCCATACGAGCGTGGCTCTACCGCGCAGCGCGCCGACCTGAAGACCCTGAGGGACCTGACCTCCGGGAACCCTTTCCAGGCGGAGAGGATCTCGAGGCTCCAGATCTTGATCACGGACAGGCTGACCACGCTGGTCCAGCTCCAGGCGTTCGCGCCCGTCACGGCCCGCACCGACCGCGAGGACATGATCGGCCTGATGAACGAAGGCAACGGATTGATGAACACGATCCGCGGGGTACTCGAACAGATGAGTACGCTGGAAACCTCGATCCTCCAGGAGCGCGAAGCCGCCCTGGAGGACTCGCGTCACATGGCCTTCTTGCTGATGGTCGTCGGGATGCCCGGTGCGGTGCTGCTGGCGCTGGCGATCGTGTTCGTGTTCGCCCAAAGGGTCGTCGGCCGCATCACGAAGATCGAGCAGAACGCCCGGCGACTGGAGAGCGGAGAGCCATTGATGGACGCGACACCCGGACGCGACGAGATCGGCGAACTCGGCCGGGTTCTCGTCGAGACCGGAGCGCGATTGTCCATGTTGCAGAACGAGCTGCGGCGCCTCGCTACCGTGGATGAGCTGACGGGCCTGGCGAACCGACGCGGATTCACGACCGTCGCCGAACACGAACTCCGTCTGGCCGAGCGTCTGGGAGAGAACCTGGCGGTGATGTTCGTCGATCTGGACAACCTCAAGGTCGTGAACGACACTCTGGGTCACGCCGCCGGCGACGAGATGCTGATAGAGGCCGCGGAGTTGCTCAGCACGACCTTCAGGACTTCGGATCTCCCATCGCGGGTCGGAGGCGACGAGTTCTGCATCCTTCTCACGACCGCGGAGGATCCGGGCGCCAAGATCGCCGTCTCGCGCCTGCGCGAACGCGCTGCCCGCAAGAACCTTGAGCCGGGACGCTCGTTCGAACTTTCCTTCTCCGTCGGCATGGTCGAGTTCGATCCGGCTAACCCACAGCCTCTCGAGGCTCTCATGGAGGCGGCGGACAAGAAGATGTACGAGGAGAAGCGCCGCAGGCGGGCCGAGCGCGAGGCATCCTCGGCGGTCCGGGCCTAGCTCGCTCACCGCCGCGGTCTAGACTCGGCGGATGGAACTGTCCGAACTGCAAGACGTGATGAGCCGGACCTACCTCGAGCGTGACCGGGCGCGAGGGCGCGACGCGACCTTCCGCTGGCTGACCGAGGAGGTCGGCGAACTCGCCAAAGCCCTGCGGACCGGCGATCACGACAACCTGCAACACGAGTTCGGCGACGTCCTGGCCTGGCTGTCTTCGCTCGCCAACCTGGAAGGCATCTCGCTCGAGTCCGCGGCTGAGCGCTACTCGAAAGGCTGCCCGAAGTGCGGTTCTATCCCCTGCGAGTGCCCTTCGTGAGCGAGCCGATCGTCCGCTTCGCGACGCCCGAGGACTGGCCCGCGGTCGCAGGCCTTCTCGTGGAACTAGGCCGTGGTGTCGCCGCGGGTACGGCCGAGGACACCACTCACCAGATGCAGTTCACCGGCCACCTCCGCCGCATCGACAGCGTGACCCTTGTCGCCGCCGACGGAGACGAGGTCCTAGGCGTCGTCGACATGGAATACCACCAGCGGCTCGGCGACCATCGGCCACAAGCCCGGGTGAACGATCTCGTCGTCACCGATGGGGCCCGCAGACGGGGGGTCGGCCGGGCACTGCTGAGCAGGGCCGAAGACCTAGCGCGCAAACGCGGATGCTTCCGGATGGCGCTGGTCACCGCCGACTGGCGCGAGGCAACCATCACGTTCTACAAGCGCGAGGGCTGGGCCGACTACGGAACGTGGTTCGTCAAGGCGCTGAGCGATGATGTCGACGCCGGCGGTCGGCCCGCTGACGACAACTAGACGCCGCCGACGGTCTCCAAGCCGTAGCGGTCGATCTCGGCCTCGATGTCCAGGGCCCTCATCTTCGTCTTGGCTTCCTGGACCTCATCGCTGAGGAACTGCTCAGGGACGATCCAGCAGACCTCGAACTCCAAACCGTCGGGATCGTGGCCGTAGAGCGCCTTGGTCGTGCTGTGATCGGTCGCGCCGGTGAGCGCTCCGGCGTCCGTGAGCTTCCTCGCGATGTCCCGTAGATCCCCAAGCGTCTTTACCTCCCAGGCGATGTGGTAAAGCCCGACCGTCGCCCGGCCCGCGGCCGATGGTCCGGCTTGCTCCCCGATCGAGAACAGCCCCAGGTCGTGGTCGTTGGTCGAATCCGGGGCCTGAAGGAACTTGGCGCCTGGGAACTCGCCGACGACCCTGAACCCGAGTACGTCTTGGTAGAACTTCGTCGTCGTTTCGGCGTCGCGTACGTACAGCACCGCGTGGTTCATCCGCTTGATAGCCATCGTCTCTCCCGTGGTCCTTGTCAGGGCGAGAACCGCAGACGGCGCGGCGGTATTCCTGGGCAGCGGCTTCGAGCCGACAGGGGGTCCTTCAGGCGCATAGGATTCACCTGCCATGGTCACCTGCGATACCTGCGGATCCTCCGCACCCGAGTCGGCGCGATTCTGCCCCTCGTGCTCTGCTCCTCTCCAGGAGACGCATGAGGCGTCCGAGCGCAAGCTCGCAACCGTGATCTTCGCCGATCTGGTCGGTTCAACGGAGCTCGCGGGTTCGCAGGACCCGGAGCGCACGAGGGCACTCCTCGAACGCTTCTACGACGCTATGGCCGAGGAGATCGGCACCGCCGGAGGGACGGTGGAGAAGTTCGCGGGCGATGCGGTGATGGCGGCGTTCGGCGCCCCAGCCGCGCTCGAGGATCACGCCGAGCGGGCGCTACATGCGACCATCGCGATGCAGAAGCGCCTGAACGAACTGGCCGGCGGGGCTCTCGCCTTGAGGATCGGCGTAAACACGGGCGAGGTGGTCGCCGGCAAGCCGCGGGAAGGGAGCTCCTTCGTCACCGGCGATCCGGTCAACGTTGCGGCCCGCCTGGAACAGGCGGCCGAGCCGGGCGAGATCCTCGTAGGCGAGCGCACCATCGCCATGGTTCGGGGCGCGTTCGAGTTCGGCGAACCGCGGTCGATCGAGGCCAAGGGGAAGCCGGACGGTGTCGAGTGTCGCCGCCTCCTTCGAGCGCTGTCCCTCATGAGACCGCGAGGCGTCCAGGGACTTCGCAAGGCCTTCGTAGGACGCGACGGTGAGATGGACATCCTCGAACGTGCATACCTGGAGGTCCAGACCAGTGGGGAGCCTCGCCTGGTGACGATCATCGGAGATGCCGGCGTCGGCAAGACCCGACTCCATCGGGAGTTCTGGGAGCGGCTCGGCGGCCGATCGCCTGAGCCGCTTCGTAGGACGGGGCGATGTCTCTCCTACGGCGAGGGTGTCACGTACTGGCCGCTTGCAGAAGTGCTGAGGGAACATCTTGGCATCTCCGAGAGCGACGCTCCTGCGCCGGTGCTCGCGGCACTCGGTTCTCGGGAGATATTGGGCCTGACCCTCGGGTTGGATGTGACTCATGGCCTTCACCCCCTCGCCGCGCGCGACCGCTTCCAGGACGCGTGGATCGAGTTCCTCACGGAGATCGCCGCCGAGCGGCCCCTCGTGATGCTCATCGAGGACATCCATTGGGGAGAGGAGCTCCTTCTGGACCTCCTGGAGCGGATCGTGACCGACACTCGCGGACCTCTGCTCCTACTTGCGACGGCTCGTCCGGAGCTGCTCAGGAGCCGGCCCGGGTGGGGCGCTCGCCTGCACGGCACGACGGTGGAGTTGGAGGCGCTCTCGAGGGAAGACGCCGAGCTGATGCTCGACGAGCTGCTCGGAGGAGTTCTCCCACCGGGCCTTCGCGAGGTCGTCACGAAGCGCGCGGAGGGAAACCCGTTCTTCGTCGAGGAAGTGCTCGGAACCCTGATAGATGTCGGGCTTCTGACCGAGGAGGGTGACACCTGGAGCCTGAGGGAGTTGCCCGAGGACTTCACGGTTCCGGACACGGTGCAGGCGGTCGTGGCCGCCCGGGTGGATCTGCTTGAGCCGGCGGACAAGCAGGGGCTCCAGGCCGCATCGGTGATAGGACGGATCTTCTGGGCCGGGCCCGTTTACGAACTGGTGACGGAGGGGGAGCCGGATCTGCGCGTCCTCGAGGAACGCGACTTCATCCGTCGCAGGGCCGGATCGTCGATCTCCGGCGACCGCGAGTACGCCATCAAGCACGCGGTGACACGCGAGGTCGCCTACGCGGGTCTTCCCAAGGCCCGGCGGGCCCAGATGCACGCAGCCTTCGCCCGATGGCTCGAGAGGACCGGGCAGGGGCGAGACGAGTTCGCCTCGCTCCTGGCCCACCACTACACGGAAGCGGTCAGGCCCGAGGACGAAGACCTGGCATGGGGTGGCCGAGTAGACGAGCTCATCGAACTGCGCAAGCGTGCGCTCTCTTGGCTGCGGAAGGCGGGCGATCTGGCGATCGGCCGGATGGAGATCGAAGATGGCCTGGCGCTGCTGCACCGAGCCGTCGATCTGGAGACCGTTCCCGAGGAGCTGGCGGCCATCTGGCACGCGGTGGGCCGCGCGAACATCCTGAAGTACGACGGCGAGGCTTTCTGGACCGCGATGCAACGGTCGCTGGAGGCGACGTCCGACCCGTTGACCTCGGCCGAGGTCTACGCGGACCTCGCGATCCAGACGTCCATGCGCAGCGGGATGTGGAAACGCAAGCCTGATGCACAGCTCGTGGAAGGTTGGATCGAGAAGACGCTCGAGTTGGCCGAGCCGGGATCGTCGGCACTAGCGAAGGCGCTGCTCGCGCGGGTGAACGAGGAGCCGGAGGGCTCCGAGGGTTCCGCGCGGCAGGCGCTCGAGATCGCCGAAGCGCTCGGAGATATCGAGCTCCGATCGTTCGGGTTCGACGCTCTCTCCGTCGTCGCTATGGCCCGTGGCGACTACGAAGAGGCATGCGAGTGGTCGCGCAAGCGGATCGATCTGATACCGGAACTGACCGATCCGGATCACATCGCGCTTGTCTACGGATACACCCTGGGCTCGTTCGTCTACATCGGAAGACTGGATGAGGCTCGCCGGCTCGCCGAAGCGTCCGAGGAGGTGACGCGGACGCTGTCCCCTCATCACCGGTTGCACTCCGCGCACCAGGGTGTCTACGTCGATGCACTCGCCGGTCACTGGGAGACGGTCCGCGGTCTCACGCCGCGAGCCGAATCGGTAGTTGTCGCCAATGTCGATACCCCCTGCGCGTTGGAGAATCTCCTGCTGCTGACATGCGCGCTCGCCCACGTGCACCTCGGGGACGATCAAGAGGCTCAGCGGCTCGAGCGGATCGAGGCGGATCTCGGGAAAGAAGGTTTCGGTATGCGCGCCGGCATCGCGGCCGAGATCGCGATCGCGCGAGGCGACTTGGCTGAGGTTGAGAGGATCCTCGGCACATGGAACCGTCCTGGCCTCGATGACGCCGACGGCCTGGCCGCCCGGCTCGATGCGCTGGTTGCGATCGAACACAGAACCGAGATCGAGGCCGAAGCTCCAGCGCTGCTGATCCCCAGGTCCTACATCGAGGCGTTCGCTCTGAGGGCGCTCGGGTGGGCTCGAGACGACAGCGAGATGATCCTGCGTGCCATCTCCCGCTTCGAGCAGATGGGCATGACGTGGCACGCGGACGAGACGAAGCGGTCGATGGCGGGCGCGTAGACCGAGCTCGCCCCTGTCAGCTCGTAAACAGGTGCTCGGCGATGTGGACGGCACACAGGGCCGCGCCTTGGCGCAGGTTGTCCGCGCAACTGAAGAGCAGGAGCGAGTCGGAGCGGCCTGGAACCTGACGGATACGCCCGACCAGCGCGACATCCAGACCCGCAGCCTCCAAGGGCGAGGGGTAGACGCCGTTGGCGGGGTCATCACGCAGCTCGACCCCAGGAGCATCGCGCAGGATCTCGCGCGCCTCTTCGGGACCGATGGGACGCGAGAACGTGGCCATGATCGAGCAGCCGTGACCCACGGGTACCGGGACACGAACACTCGTCGCCGCAACCTCCAGGTCGGGGAGACCAAGGATCTTGCGGGGCTCGGCCATCATCTTGTTCTCCTCGCCCGTGAAGCCGTTGGGTTCGAACTCGCCGACCTTGGCAAGGACGTTGTAAGCGATCGTCTTGCCGAAGACCTCCCCGACCGGGAGCGCGTCGATGTCGGGATGCGCCAAGGAGTCTTCCGAGCCGTGGAGCTTGTCGATCTGTTCGATCAACTCACGAGTGCCCTTCTGGCCGGCGCCGCTGACGGACTGGTAGGAGGACAGCACCAGCGAAGTCAGACCCGCCGCCCTGTGGAGGGGACCGACGGCAAGGATCACCGTGATCGTCGTGCAGTTGGGAACCGACACGATCTTGGGGTTGCCCTGCAAAGCTTCCGGGTTGACCTCGGTGACCACCAAAGGCACGTTCGGGTCCATTCGGAAGGCGCTGGAGTTATCGATGCAGGTGGTTCCGGCGGCCGCGGCCTCGGGGATGAAGCTCTTGGACACGCTGGCGCCCGCTGAGACCAGGGCGACGTCGACGCCCTTGAGGCGTTCCAGGGAAAGCTCTTGAGTGACGTACTCGTCGCCGCGGAAGTGGATGGGACGACCGGCGCTCCGTGCCGATGCCAGCGGCACGAGTTCGGTAACCGGGAACCCGCGCTCCTCGAGGATCTGGGTCATGGTGCGGCCGACGGCGCCCGTCGCTCCGACGACCGCCACGCGCATGGCTACTCGCCGCCTTCCGAACCGCCCAGGTTGAACATCGCGTGGACGGCGCGGACGGCGCGCTCGGAGTCTTCCTTTCGGATGACGCATGAGATGCGGATCGCGGAAGTGGAGATCATCAGGATGTTGATGCCTTCCGCGGCAAGGGCTTCGAACATCTCGGCCGCGACTCCGGGATGCGACTTCATGCCGGCGCCGACCAGCGAGAGCTTGGCGATGGAGTCGTCCACCGTGAAGCTGACAGCACCGATCTTGGCCACGACCGATTCGACGACGTTGTTGAGGCGCGGGACGTCGGCAAGCGGAACGGTGAAGGACAGGTCGGTGGCCCCATGGTGCGAGACGTTCTGCACGATCATGTCCACGTTGATGCCCTCTTCGGCGACGGCTTTGAAGACCGCGGCAGCGACGCCGGGGCGGTCGGGAACCTCGTCGAGGGTCACCTTGGCCTCGTCGTTGTCGAGCGCGACGCCGGATATGAGCGCTTGTTCCATGTCCTGGTCCGTCACCTCCCGCACCCATGTTCCCTGCTCGTCGGAGAAGGACGAGCGAACGTGGACGCGAACTCCGTGCCTGCGAGCGTACTCGACCGAGCGCGAGGCAAGGACCTTCGTGCCGGCTGCGGCGAGTTCGAGCATCTCCTCGTAGCTGACGATGTCGACCTTGCGCGCGTTGGGCTCAAGGCGAGGGTCGGCGGTGAAGACGCCCTCGACGTCGGTGTAGATCTCGCAGACCTCCGCCTCCAGGGCAGCGGCCATGGCGACGGCGGTGGTGTCGGATCCACCTCGGCCCAGGGTGGTGATCTCGTACTGGTGCGAGAGGCCCTGGAATCCGGCGACGATCACGACGTTGCCCTCGTCGAGGGATTCCTTGATGCGGGTGGGGCGGATCTCGACGATCTTGGCGCGGCCGTGGTCGGTGTCGGTGATGATGCCGGCTTGCGAGCCCGTGTAACTGGCGGCGCGGCAGCCCCGGGCGTTGATCGCGATGGCGAGCAGGGCCATCGCGATGCGCTCGCCGGATGTGAGGAGCATGTCGAGCTCGCGTGGCTCGGGAGTTGGGGTGACCTGGTGGGCCATGGCGAGCAGATCGTCGGTGCTGTCGCCCATCGCGGAGACGACGACGAGCACGTCGAATCCGTCTTCTTTGGCACGGACGACACGGTCCGCGACGGCCTGGATCCTTTCGGTCGTGGCGACCGAGGTTCCGCCGTACTTCTGAACGATGATGGGCATGCTTCTCAGCCTTCTCTGCCTGCGGAGGTTCCAAGGTAACAGCTGGGTCGCCCGGGTCGAGAACCTATCCCCTGTCACACGGGAACCTCGAAAAGGCATAGTTCGTCCGAGGAGCGTTAACGCCATCGGCCACGAGGGAGCCACAGCTACATGCCCGAGGACCGCACCGATACCGAGCTGCTACTGGATTCCCGCGAGGATCCCGACGCTTTCGGCGCGCTGTACCGGCGCCACGCGCAGGACATCCTGCGGTTCTTCGCCAGGCGCACGCTCGATCCGGAGGCGGCCGCGGAACTCACGGCCGAAACCTTCGCGCAGGCATTCGCATCACGAGGCAGTTACCGAGACCAGGGGGTGGACGGCGTGGCGTGGCTCTACGGGGTAGCGCGGAACCAGATGGGGCGGTTCTTCCGCACCGGTCGCGTGGACGCGGCGGCGCGGCGGCGCCTCGGGATGCCCGAGCGCGATCTTCCATCCGAGGACTACGAACGCATCGAGGAACTCGTCGACTTCGCACCGCTGCGTGAAGCCCTCGCCGACGCTCTCGAGACCCTCAGCGGCGATCAACGCGATGCGATGCGGCTGCGCGTGATCGAAGGTCTCTCGTACAGAGAGGTTGCCAGCAAGCTGAAGTGCACCGAGGACAACGCCCGCCAACGCGTGAGCCGGGGCCTTCGCGGCCTGGCCCTCACGCTCCAACAGCGCGGTATCCAGATAGCGGAGGCCGACCTATGAACACGAAGATCCGATTCCTAGACCTGCTCGAAGACGACCTGAAGGAAGCGGCGGAGCGCGAGCGCGAGATGGATGCGCCGCGAATGCTCGGCAGGCGCGACACCCGGCCCGAGCGCAACTGGACGAAGTACGTGGGAGTGGCCGCGGCGGTGCTGGTGCTGGCTGGCTCGATCGGATGGTTCACGAACGGCCGCGAAGCCCTAAGGTCGCAGTCCGCCTTCGATACGGTCGGCGAAGCCCTGTCGGGCGGAGGAGCTGGCGACAAGGCACCTGTACCGCAACCCTCCGGCGTCGCGGAACGGGTCAACACCGTCGGCAACGAGTCCTTCGACGCTGACGGCGCCCTCACCGACGAGCAGAGCCAAGGGACCGCTTCGACGGGAGGACTCGTCACCAAGGACCTCTCGAAGATCGCACGGACCGGGTTCATCTCGACGGTCGTACCTCGCGACAAGATGACGGATGCGACCAGCCAGGTCGCCACGATCGCGAGCAGGTTCGGCGGCATCGTCTTCTCAGAATCCGTCGCAACACGAACGGGCACGATGGTCGTCCAGGTCCCCTCAGCCAAGTTCGACGAGACGATGACGGCGCTGAAGTCCTCGAGCATCGGACGAGTCACGCGCGCGGCCGTTGAGGGCAAGGACGTCACCGCCGAATTCGTGGACCTGCAGGCTCGCGAGAAGATCGCGAAGGGCCGGCTCAGGGTCCTCTTCGGCCTCTACGCGAAGACCACAACGATCGAAGGCACGTTGAGGATCCAGAACGCGCTCGAGGACACCCAGCTTCAGATCGAACAGATCAATGGACAGCTGAACGTCATCAACGACAAGACCTCGACCGCGACCATCCGCGTCGACCTTCGCGAGGAAGGCGTCCAGATCCAGCAGCAGACCGACACCGTGAAGAACCCGAGCCTCGGAACCGCTTGGGACCGGTCGGTGCAGGGGTTCCTGGGAGTGGTCTCGGCGGTCGTCGTGGGGCTCGGTTACCTGGTCCCGATCTTCCTGATCGGCCTGCCGGTCTGGCTGGTCATCCGCTCCAGGCGCCGCCGCGCAGCCAGCTGAGGGCCAGCGTCCGTTCGGCGGCGGCCGAGGCGAGCGCGGCGTCTTCCCCCGTCGCGCCGTCGGTCGCCGCGTGCCAAGCGTCGGCCTCCTGCCAGGCTTTCTCGATGTCGCCGCCACCGCGGAGCGAGCCGGCGGCTCTGAACGAATCCACCGAGCCGTACCGCACGATCGCCTCATCCAGCGACTGCTGAACGAACTCGGCTCCGAACGGCGGCATGTCGTCGAGGTGTTTGAGCGACCACAGCAGTACGCCGAGAGCCTCCTTGCGCCACATCGAGTCGGTGACGGCGGCAGGCGGCCAGGTGCCCGAGCCGGCCACCAAAAGGCTTCGCTCGACTTCGGTCAGGTGAGCACGAAGGTCGTGGGCGTCGAGCCAGCCGGCGGTCTCGCGGCGCGCGGTCTCGGCCTGTGCAACCCGTCGAGGATCGTGACCGAACTCACCCAAGGCCAACTCGATGACCCCGCGCCGGGTGAACGCGTACAGACACAGCGCCCGGTTAGAGACGGCGAACACGTCCGGCGTTCGCGCGTTCACATCTCTCGGCGACCCTCGAGGGCCTGGGAGAGGGTCACCTCGTCGGCGTACTCCAGGTCCCCGCCGACGGGAAGTCCGCTTGCCAGTCGCGTGACGCGAACCCCGATCGGCTTGAGCAGAGCGGCGACGTACATCGCCGTCGCGTTTCCCTCGAGGTTCGGGTTCGTCGCCAGGATGACCTCTTCTACTTGGTCGCGCTCGACGCGATCGAGCAGCTCTTGCACCCGAAGGTCTTCGGGGCCGATCCCGTCGAGAGGGCTGATGGCCCCGCCGAGCACGTGGTAGCGGCCCTTCACGATGGAGGCCTTCTCGATGGTGGCGGCGTCTTTCGGCTCCTCAACCACGCAGATCACGGTGCGGGTGCGTGACTCGTCGCGGCAGATCCGGCAGAGGTCACCCTCGGCGACGTTGCCGCACTCGCGACAGAAGAAGATGCGCTCCTTGGCGGTGACGATCGACTGTGCCAGGCGCTTCGCGTCGTCGACCGGCTGCTTGACCAGCCAGAACGCCAACCGCTGCGCCGACTTCGGCCCGATGCCCGGAAGCCGTGCGAGTTGATCGACCAGATCTTGTATCGGCCCCTCGTACACGCCTACTCCGGCTTCGTTTCGCCGGAAACCTGCGCACCGAGCTCGGCCTGGATCCGCCGCAGAGCCTCTTCCTCAGAGGGAGGGTCCTCCTCCTCGATGAGGGTCTCGACGACTCCGCCAACAGGATCGCGAACGATGCAGACGATCTGAGGCCGCACCCCGAACAACTCCCCCAGCGCAGCCCGCAACTCCTCGGCCCGGTCCGACACCTTCCTAACTCCGAAGGTCCGATCCGGTGGAAACGCCAACTCGAGCGTCTCCCCGTCATAAGAAGCGACGGTCGCGCTCTCAAGCAGAGCCTTCAAGATCTGCTGCCGCTGCCCCCCGAGATGCTCGATCAAAGACGGCCAAGACCGCCGCAAGAAGACCGTATCCACCGACCCCGCATCAGCAGCCTGCGGCCTGTGAGCGGGTTTGGCTTCGGGCTTGGCTTCGGGTTCCGCTTCGGGCTCGGCCTTCGAAGGATCCTCCACCACGGGAACCGCAGGAGCCGGTTCCTGACCGGCGGGGGGGTCGTCCGCAGGAGCCGCAGCGGGGGGGCCGTTGCGGAGCGGGGTTGGGACCAGACTGGCAAGCGGAGCAACGGCCCCCCCGCGTCCCACGTCAAGATTCGCCAACCGCTCAAGACGTTCAAGACGAGAAACGACCCCAGCAGGGGACGGATCGGTCTCGGGCAGCGTCGCGCGAACGAGAGCAAGCTCCAAAGACAACCGAGGCGATGTGGTCCATCTCATGTCGTTCTGCGCTGCCAACAACAGGCCGATCACCCGAGCTATCTCGCCCGGTGTGAACTTCGCGGCTTGCGCCCGCAAGTGCTCGTATCGATCGGCGGCGATGTCCAGCAGGTCTTCTTGGCCCGGTGCGGTCTGCACGAGCAGCAGGTCACGGAAGTGGGCAAGCGTTTGCGCGGCCACATTCCGCAGGTCTTGGCCGTCTTGGACCAGGCGGTTGACTATCTCGAACGTCGTCCGTGAATCACCTATCGCCACGGCGTCCGCAAGCTCGTGCTGGACCTCGGCCCTCGGGGCTCCGAGCAACGCGGTGATGATCTCGTCACCTACTTCCGACCCGCCCAGAACGCTGGCCTGATCCAGGAGCGACAAGGCGTCGCGCGCGGACCCCTCCGAGTGGCGGGCGATCGCCTGTGCGGCCGAGTCAGACAGCTTGACGTTCTCCGCAGCGGCGATCGTCTGTAGGTGCTCGGCCAGTTGTTCCATCGTGATGCGGCGGAAGTCGAACCTCTGACAACGTCCGACGATCGTCGCGGGCATCTTGTGGGGCTCAGTCGTAGCGAGGATGAAGCGCACTCCGGGCGGTGGCTCCTCGAAGACCTTCAGCAGCGCGTCGAACGCCTCGCGCGACAGTCGCTGAGCCTCGTCGATGATGTAGACCTTCTCCCGGCCCATCGCGGGAGCGGTCGGCGCGCGCTCTCGCAGTTCGCGCGCATCGTCCACTCCTCCGTGCGAGGCTGCGTCGATCTCGACGACGTCCAGGTGCTGACCCTCACGGATCGCGACGCACTGACGGCACTCGCCACACGGCTCGGCGGTCGGACCTTTCTCGCAATTGACCATCTTGGCCAAGATCCTCGCGGTTGAGGTCTTGCCCGTGCCTCGCGGCCCGCAGAAGAGATAGGCGTGGGCCAGACGCCCCTCGCGGATCGCGCCGGTCAACGCGCGGACCACGTGGTCCTGCCCCAGAACCTCCTGGGGCGTCTGCGGCCGGTAACGGCGGTAGAGCGCTTGGTGCTGTTTCTCCTCCACCCTCACCCTTCCGCCGGTGCGACAAAGATAGGTGACCGTGCACCCGCCGTCGACGGCGAACGGCTCAGGCGCCTCCTCGTTCGGTAGCTCCGGCCAGGCATCCCTACGGCACCCATCGGCACCCGCTTACGGCTGCTTCCTTCCGGACCTGACCGGGTTCGCAGACCGATGTCGCGTAGGACCAGACCATCAACGCTCCGTGACGAGAGCTGCCCCGGGCCGTCCGGGCCTCGGGCGGGGATTCAGCCCCGCTAAAGCGGATCGCGGGTACAGGGCACCGCTAGCTCCCCGCCTAGCACGGTCACGCGCCGAGTATACGGGCAGGCTCCGACGAGGGATCAGCGTGCGCGGTCGAGGTTCTCGTTGCCGCGGCGGTAGTTGCCTGTGGCGCGAGAAAGAAGTGCTTGGACGGTCTCGTCATCGGCGCCCTCGAGAGCCGCCGAGAGTTTGGCGCCGGCCGAGCCGGCTATGACCTTGACGGTCCTTCCACGTCGCTGCACGCGAACGGTGCTTCCTTCGGTGATGCGGAATCCAAACGGGTCGGCCAAAGCGATGGTCCTCCTCGGGCGGGGGCCTGATGCGAACTCCCAACATCCTAGGCTTTTCCACACCCTCCTGACGAGTCCAACTTCAGTCCGTGGGGGCCGGTCGGATCCAGACTTCCCAATCGCCGATCGCGCGGAACCCGAGCCGCTCGTACATCGACTCGGCTCTTTCGCTTGGATGCAACCACGCCATGTCGGCGGCCTCGCCGAACGCGCGTGCCGCCACCACCGTCATCGCGGCCCCTAAGCCCTTGCGGCGCTCGCTCTCTCGAACGCCGACGCCGAGGACTCCGACAGCTCCCTCATGCAGGTAGCCCGCCGCGATGCCCACCGGTTCGGAGCCCTTCCACGCGACGAAGGTCTTCGCGTCCCGCACGCCGAAGGCGCCGGCTCCGTAGAACGCAGCGCCGATCTCGGGATCGTCGCCGAAGGCTTCCGTGCCGACATCGACCATCGCCCGGGCTCCCCTTTCATCGCGGACTTTCTCGACGTCGAAGCCCTCGGGCACCTGAGCCTCTTCGAGCCCGGCAAGATCGCAACACATGCCCGGACGTTGCAGGATCCTCTGCAGCCCCGTAGTTCTGACGGCGGCATCCATCGCTGGATGCCGGCCGGCCTGAAGGTCTACGCCGAAGACCATCCGGCGCTTCCGGTACTCAACTTCGGCAGCGGCCAGGGCGGCCGCGGGGTCGGCCGGCTCGCGTTCGACGAACACTCCATTCAGTTGAGGATCGGGCAGATTGGCGAGCATCAAGACGAGGCCGTCGATCTCGATGACCTCAGCGCCCACGACCTTCTCACGGCGCTTGCGCTCGGCATCGACGAACCCAAGGGCGATCCTCTCCGCGGCCTCCACGTCCTGCATGGTCCTAGAGGGATCGGACCGAAGCCAGCTGGGCTTCGTGGCGCGCTGCGAGCGCCTCCCAGACAACGTCTGAGCCCGGATCGGGCTCGCTCCGGTGGCCGGAAGAAACCGGTAGCGAGTTCGTCTCGATCGCTCCGGCGCCCACCGCGGCGATCAGGGCAGCACCTGCTGCGGAACTCCATCGCCTGATCTCGCTGCGAACGATGGGGATCCCGGAAGCTCCAGCCAAGAGTCCGGCGAACGAGGCCGATCCGAAGGGCCCTCCGGAGACGGCGACCTGGTCCGCGGGCACGCCCGCTTCGGTAAGGACGCCCATGCAACGGCGGAACTCGATCGCGATGCCTTCGAGGAGCGCGCGCGCGAAGTCCTCGCGCGTGTGCGCCAAGGTCAGTCCCGAGATCGTGCCACGCAGCGAGGGATCCCACAGGGCACCCTGCTCTCCGGATCCGAGGAACGGCAGGAATGTCAGGCCTCCGGCGCCGGGCGCCGAACGCTCGGCCAGTTCCAGCAGGTTCGCCTCGGACGCCAGCCCGAGCAGTCTGGTTGTCCACGCGAAAGTACTGCCGGTGCTGATCAGGTCCATCTCAAGTCCCCAGCAGTCCCCCAGGGCGCTCGGCGTCACCAAGTATCGGTGGGCGGGGTCCCGCAGCGATTCGCGGCTGAAACCAAGCATGACGGTGCTGGTCCCCCAGATCGAGGCGCGCTCTCCGGGCCTGGCCGCTCCCATCCCGAGGGCCCCAGCGACACTGTCGGCAGCCCCCAAGTAGACCGGAAGACCGAAAGTTAGGCCGAGGGCCTCAGCGGCGTCGGCCGAAAGGGCCGCCGCGCTGGTTGAGGGCCTCACTTCTGGAAGGGCGAGAGCGTCGGAAGCAAGCCCTTCGATCCAAGCCCCGGTACGAAGGTCGAAACAGCCGAAGCCGGTGGCTGTACTCGCATCGGTCGCGAACTCACCCGTCAGCGCCTCGAAGATATGGTCTTTGGCCGACATCAGGCGTGTCGCGGCGCCCGCGCGCGCGGGCTCCTCTTCTTGAAGCCACTCGAACATGGGGAGCAAGTACCGGCCGTCGACCCATTGTCCTGTTCGCGCGTACAGATCGTCGGGGCCGGTTCTTTCGCGGAACCTCTCCCCTTGCGAAGCGGCGCGATCGTCCTCCCAGGTGATGGCCGGGCCGAGGGGCTCGCTCGCCGCCAGAACCAGGGTCGGAATCATGCCCGACAGACCGATCCCCGCCCAAGGTTCGGTCCTCGCGGACAGTTCGCGAACCACCGAGCACGCGGCATCCCACCAGTCGGCCGGATCCTGCTCGGCGCGACCTCCTCGGGGCCGCGATGTCGGATAGGCGGCTTGGGCAGTCGCGATCAGCCGGCCGTCCCCCGCGATCGCCGCACCTTTGAGACTCGAGGTGCCCAGGTCCAAACCGACGAAGACTTCGTCCTCGCTCACAGCGCCGCCAAAGCTCCCTCGGCGGCGGTCAAGGTTAGGTCGATGTCCTCGCGCGTATGGGCCATCGAGACGAACAGGTTCTCGAACTGGGCGGGGTGGAAGAGAACTCCGCGCGAGCGCATCTCGCGCCACCACTTCGTGAAACGTTCCTCGTTGGCCAGGCGAGCGGCGTCGCGCCAGTTGCGGATCGGCTCGGCCGAGAACCACACCTGAAAAACGGTCCCCAGTCCGGTCACGCGGGCCTTCACACCGGCTGCATCGATCAGCCCGCCGAGACCCTGCATCAGCTCGGAGCCGAGAGCTCGCGCGGCGACGTACCGTTCGGGAGTCAGCAGGTCCATGGTCGCGGAGACCGCAGCCATCTGGATCACGTTGGAGTTGTACGTCCCCGAGTGTGAGTAGCGTCCGTCGGCGCAGGCCTCCATGATGTCGCGCCGGCCGCCGATCGCCGCGACCGGGAACCCTCCCCCGAGTCCCTTGGCCATCGTCGTTATGTCGGGCATCACGCCGAAATGCTCCTGCCCGCCGCCGCGCGCGAAGCGGAATCCGGTGATCACCTCGTCGAAGATCAGCATCGCGCCGTGTTCAGTGGTCTTGGACCGGAGCAGCTCCAGGTATCCGGGCTCGGGCAGGATGCAGCCGGTGTTGAGCATGACCGGTTCGGTGATCACGGCCGCGATCTCATCACCGCGTTCGTCCATGACAGCGGCGAAGGACTCCGGATCGTTCCAGCTCAAGACGATCAGAGAGTCGGCCACCTCCGGGATCATCCCCTTGCCGGCCGCGACGGTCAGGGGCCGCTGCTGGGGACCTGCGACCGCCGGATCCGGATGGTTGCTCCAGTACACGGTGTCGAGCCACCCGTGATACATGCCCTCGAACCTCAGGATCAGCTTGCGACCGGTCAAGGCGCGCGCGAGCCGGACGGCGGTCCCGACGGCCTCGCTTCCCGAGTTCGCGAAGCGGACCATCTCCACCGAAGGCACGGCCTCGACCACCTTGCGGGCCGCCTCGGCCTCCAGTTCGTAAGGCAGAGCGAAGACGGTGCCGAGTTCCTGAACGGCCTTGACCACCGCCGCGGTGACTTCCGGCGGCCTGTGACCCAGGACGAGGGGGCCGAGCCCCATGAGGTAGTCGACGTAGGTGTTGCCGTCGACGTCGGTGACCTTGGAGCCCGTGCCGCTCGCTATGAACGGCGGGTATGGCTCCCAACCTGCGCGGATGCTGCGGGCACTCGAGCCCACGCCTCCCGGTAGCACTTGCGCCGCAAGGGCGAACAGGTCTTCGGAACGGTCCTTGGCCAAGTCGGCTCTCCTCCGTGATATCTCCGGCGAGCCCGGACTCGGCTCGAAGGGCAAGGTTAGCTTAGGGGTCCGGGGCACCTTCGGCCGGGTACCCGGCTATGCACGCAGCTATGGTGAATCGCGTACGTTGCGTGGCATCCTGACCGACCTAACCGCCGCCCAGATGGACGCTGCGGCGACCGAGACCTGAAGGAGTATCGCGCATGGCTGAGGCACCTCGTTTCGAAGCGTCGGTCGATCTGGCGGGCGACCTGATCGTCGTTTCGATGTCGCCGGGAGATCGAGTGCCCGCGGCTGTGGCGCGCGCGATCGAGACGGACCTTGCCGCGGCTGCCAAGCGTCACGGGATGATCGGCAAGTGGGGCGAAACGCTGATGGTTCCCGGTGGAAAGTCGAGCGTCCTGCTCGTCGGGGTCGGCAGCGACACCGGGCCGAAGGCGATCCGTGAAGCTGCGGTGCGCGCCGGCGCCGCGGGCCGCCCCTTCCGAACGGTCGCCTCCATCCTTCCCGGCGGCGGCGATGCATCGGCGGCGGCGCAGGCCTTCTCGGAAGGCTTCCTCCTCGGGGCGTACAGGTACGACGGCAGGAAGTCCTCGCCGGACCCCTTGAGAACGGCGACCGTACGGGCGGTCGTTGCCGCTCCTGCTTTGTCGGCGACCCGGATGGGTCTCAAACGCGGAGCGATAACCGGGCGGGCCGAGAACCGCGCGCGCGATCTGACCAACATGGCCTCAAGCGACGCGACCCCGGCGATGATCGCCGACGAAGCTCGCGCCGTTGCGAAGGGTCTCGGCCTGTCGTGCAAGGTCTGGACGAAAGCGGCCCTGGAGAAGGGCGGCTTCGGAGGGATCCTCGCCGTCGGTCGCGGTGGCAAGAACGAGCCGAGGATGGTCGAACTCACCTACGACGGTGGCGGCCGAGCGAAGCCCATAGCCGTGACCGGAAAGGGGATCACCTTCGATTCGGGGGGCCTGGACATCAAGAAGCCCTCCCACATGCTGTGGATGCGCTCGGACATGGCAGGGGCGGCCGCGGCGCTGTCGACGATCCGCGCCGTCGCCGAGCTGGGACTGAAAACGAAGGTGATCGCACTGCTCCCGTTGGCCGAGAACATGCCGGGCGGTAACGCCACTCGCCCGGGCGATCTGATCACTCATCGAGGCGGCATCACCTCGGAGATGATCGACACGGACGCCGAGGGGCGAGTGCTCCTCGCAGACGCACTCGCGTTCCTGGCTGAACGTAAGCCGCGAGTGATCATCGACAGCGCAACGCTCACCGATGCGAGCGGGCTGGGCGCCGACCTGTTCGCGTGCATGGGAACCGACCCCGCGCTCGTCGCCGAGATGATCGCGGCGGGCGAAGAGGCCGGAGAACCGGGGTGGCAGATCCCCTTGTGGTCGCGATACCGGCATCTGATCGACTCGCCCGTGGCCGACGTGAAGAACCTCGGCGATCACGACATCGACAACTCGATGATGGCGGGACTATTCCTGCGCGACTTCGTCGGCGACGTCCCGTGGGTGCATCTGGACACCGGCAGCTCCGCGTGGGCCGAGTATCCGACGGGCCTACGGCCCGGGGGCGCGACCGGCGTTCCGACCCGCGCGTTCATCCGGTTCATCGAGCGGCTCGCCGGCTGAGGTGGCCCTGCCCGGCGCGATAGTCGTCGACTTCGACGGCACCGCCAACCTCCACGACATCGGGGTTTGCCTCGGAGAGCGCTTCTCCGACCCGAGTTGGACCGAGTTGGCCGCGGCCTACGAGCGTGGAGAGCTGACGTACCGGGAGTGGCTGCTCGGCGAGAACGCGATGCTCGAAGGAACCCTCGAGGAGATGGTCGAGTTCGTCCTGGATCACTGCCCGATGGATCCGACCTTCGCTCCCTTCGTGGCCTGGACGAGAGACGAGAGCATCCCCATCAGCATCGCCTCAGACGGCTCGGGCTTCCACATCGCCCCGCTGCTGGGGACCGTTGGTCTGCAAGATGTCTCGGTCTTGACCAACGAGCACCTGTTCGGGCCAGACCGTCGACACGCGGGTATGGCTTTCCCCAACGGCCATCCCGAATGCGTCGGGTGCGGGACGTGCAAGATGAAGGCGGTGCTCGATGCGCGAGAGGCTACCGGCAGCGTCGCTTTCGTCGGAGATGGCGTCAGCGACAGGTACGGCGCGCTCTACGCAGATGTGGTGTTCGCCAAGGGCGCGCTGCCGGCGTACTGCGAAGCCAACGACGTGATCTATCGCAAGTGGGGAGACTTCAACGACGTGAGGAAGTCCCTCGAGACCGACCCGCTCAACGGGAACGGACCGGGTCCGATCGGATGTCCGGGTTGGATCACGCCGTGAAGTTCCCGGCCGGGTTCACGATCCGACCACCGAGGTTCGAGGACGCCCCAGCGGTCGCCGAGATAGCGGCGCTAAGCGAGACTCACGACGCCGGCGAACCCGACGCAGACCTTCAGGACGTACTCAACGACTGGCGCCGCCCCAGCTTCGACATCGAGATGGACGCGATCCTGGTTCTGGACGAGGCGGGCGCTCCCGTCGCCGAGGCGGAGCTATCGGTGGCGGATGGGCGAGCCGAGGTGGCCATCCTTCCGAGCGTCCGAGGGCGTGGGCTCGGTCCGGCACTGCTTTCGTGGACCGAAAGTCGAGCCCGCGAGGCGGGATGTTCTCGCATCGGCCAAACCAGGCCTGACTCACCCTCAGCAGGTGCGGAACTCCTGCTGGCCAACGGATATGAAGCCCTCTGGAAGTCCTGGGTTCTGGAGATCGTCCTGGAGGAAGAGCCCGTTCCCGCCGAGATCCCCGACGGCATCGACATCAGGACGTTCGAAGACCCCGACGCGAGGAACGTCCACGAACTCATTCAGACCGCTTTCTCCGAGTGGGTGGATCACATCTACACCTTCGAGGATTGGAGCGCGCTGACCCTCGAGTCCGAGACCTTCGATCCCTCGCTCATGTTGCTCGCGACGGCCGGCGAGAAGATCGTCGGCGCGGCCTACTGCCTGGGTCACGCGCCGATCGGCTATGTACAGGCGCTGGCGGTCGAGCGCAGCCACCGCAACCGGGGCATCGCGAAAGCTCTCCTGCAGAGGGCTTTCCTGACGTTCTGGCTGGCGGGCAAACCCAAGGTCGAACTGTCCACCGACTCGCGCACCGGTGCCCTTGGTCTCTACGAACACGTCGGCATGCACGTCGCGCGCACGTACACGCGCTACTCGAAGGATCTGTAAGCGGAGGCCGAGGGATTCGAACCCTCGGGAGAGTTGCCCCCCCACACGCTTTCCAGGCGTGTCCCTTCGGCCGCTCGGGCAGGCCTCCGTGGACGAGTCTACGCAAACGCGAACGGCCGCCCGCATGGGGCGGCCGTGTCACGAACGCGGAGGCGGCGCGATTCGAACGCGCGAGGGGAGGATTAGTCCCCTAACCGCTTTCGAGGCGGTCCCATTCGTCCGCTCTGGCACGCCTCCGCCGACGAGTCTAGCAACGAGTCCCCCACCGCCAGGTCAGTCGATAGCATCGGACCAAGGTTGACGAACCCTTTACCTGCGCGAGCGGAAGAAGTCCCGGAGCAGCTCACCGCAGTCGGCTTCAAGGACGCCGCCCGTGACCTCGGCGCGGTGGTTGAGCCTGCTATCCCTCACGAGATCTCCGAGCGAGCCGACGAAACCGGCCTTCGGGTCGCTCGCACCGAAGACGACCCGGTCGAGGCGGGAGAGCACGATGGCGCCGGCGCACATCGCGCACGGTTCCAGCGTCACGTACAGGGTGCAGCCCTCCAGGTGCCAGGACCCCAAGGCGCGGGCGGCTTCCCTCAGCACGAGTATCTCCGCGTGAGCGGTGGGGTCCTGCGCTTCCTCGCGACGATTCCCGGCGCCGCACAGGACCTGCCCCGCGCGAACCACCACCGCACCAACAGGCACGTCACCGAGCGCGATGCAACGTTCCGCCTCGACAAGCGCTGCCCGCATGAATTCTTCGTCGCTCATCAATACCGGTCTATCTCGCGCAGACGCTCGTCGGAGATACCGAAGTGATGCGCGATCTCGTGAGCGACCGTGCGTGCGATCAGTTGGCGAAGTTCGTCATCGGTCCGTGCCATCTCCTCGATCGTGTTGCGGAACAAGGTGATGCGATCGGGCAAAGCCCCCGAATATCCGTATCCCCTGTTGGACAAGGGCACGCCCTCGTAGAGTCCGAGCAGGTTCGGTTGATCGGCGGGCGTGTGTTCCTCGATCAGGACTTCGACGTTGCTCATGCGGTCGTGGACCCACTCGGGAAGAGAGTCCAGGGCCTGGGCGGCTAGCTCCTCGAAGCGAGTGCGGCTTTCCATCGACGTGTAGCCTACGCGCATGCCGGGGGCACTCCTGACCGACCTTTACGAACTCAACATGGCGGCCAGTTACCTGAGCCGCGGCATGGATGCCCCGGCCACTTTCAGCCTGTACGTGCGCTCACTGCCTCAGACCCGGGGGTTCCTGGTCGCGGCGGGACTGGAGAGCGCACTCGACTTCCTCGAAGAACTTTCGTTCACCGAGGAAGACCTGGCCTATCTGTCCACGATCGGCTTCGAGGACCTTGCGCTGGAAGCTTTCCGGAACCTGAGGTTCGACGGGGAAGTTTGGGCAGTCCCGGAAGGAACCATCGTGTACGCGAACGAACCGATCCTGGAAGTCACCGCGCCGATCGCGAGCGCGCAGTTGGTCGAGACGGCCCTGCTCAACAGGATCACCACGCATACGACGATGGCTTCGAAGGCCGCGCGATACCGACTCGCTGCTCCGGGCAAGGATCTGATCGATTTCGCCCTGAGACGCGCCCACGGCTTCGACGCCGGGATGGCCGTGACCAGGTCGAGCGCGATCGCCGGGTTCGCCGCCACTAGCAACGTGGAGGGAGCGCGCCGGCTCGGCCTTCGCCCGGCCGGGACCATGGCCCACAGCTACATCGAATCCTTCTCCGGCGAGAAGGAAGCCTTCAGAGCTTTCGCCGAGGATCTGCCCGCGGGGCCGACGTTCCTCGTCGATACCTACGACACGCTCGTTGGAGTCGACAGAGCGATCGAGGTGATCCTCGAGCAAGGACTCGGCGACGTCGCGGGGGTGCGCATCGACAGCGGCGATCTCGACGGTCTGTCACGGGGTGCGCGCGCACTGTTGGATCAGGCCGGGTTGCCCGCCGTCCGCATCTTCGTCAGCGGCGGGCTGGACGAGGTCGAGATCGAGCGGCTCGTGCGAGCGGAGACGCCGATCGACGCATTCGGGGTCGGGTCTCAGTTGGGCGTGTCATACGACGCACCCTGCCTCGAGTCGGTATACAAACTCGTTCGCTACGACAGACGCCCGGTCGTGAAGCTCTCGGCCGGCAAGCAGACGCTTCCGGGCGAGAAGCAGATCTTCCGCGGACCCGCCGGCGATGTCCTGGGGCTGCGCGAGGAAGACCTGCCAGGAGAGCGGCTCCTGGCACCCGCGATGAAGGCCGGAATGCGAGTAACACCGCGGGAGTCCTTGGCCGACATGCGGCAGCGGTTCGAGGCCGGACTCAAGGCCGTTCCCGAGAGGGCCCGTCTCATCGAAGGACCCAAGGCCCCGGCGGCGCGGGTCTCGAGCGCCCTGAGTGCACTCGCCGAAGAGGCCAGGGCATCCGCCTTGCACCGCACCTAGGAAGGAGAGCGACATGGAGATCGCACCTGGAGTGTTCGTCTCGGACACGGGAACCAGCGAATGGGAGTTCGATCCTGAGGTGGACGGTGACGTGCACGTGCTGGCCAGCGTCGAGGGCTTCGACGCCGGGATGTCCAGGTTCACGACCGCCCTTGACCCCGTGACCTACACGCCGCCCAAGCGCGAGACCCTCCTGGTGATCGAGGGATCGGCGACCGTTCAGATCGCCGGCGGCCCGTCGCTGGAGCTGAAGCCGGGCGTGATCGCCTCGATCCCGGCCGGCGCGGAGACGACATGGCACATAACTCCGCCCTTCAAGGAGTTCTGGGTCATCGCCTAGACGGTCGGCAGCCAGCCCGGGCGCGCCGTCTCGAACGCCGCTATCTCATCATCGAGCTGCATGGTCATGCCGATGTCATCTACGCCCTCGAGCAGCCTACGGTGGGTGTGGTCATCGAGTTCGAACGACTCGTCCACGCCAGGAGCCCGTACCTGCCGGCCCGGCAGATCCACGACGATGGTCGTCGACGGGTCATCGAGAACCGCATCCATCAGAGCGCGGACGCTCTCGGCGGGCAGCTCCACCGGCAGCAGCCCGATCTTCGTGCAGTTATTGCGGAAGATGTCGGCGAAGCTCGGCGCGATGACCGCGCGGAATCCCGCGTCCTCGATCGCCCAGGGAGCGTGCTCGCGGCTCGAACCGCACCCGAAGTTCTCGCCGGCGAGCAGGATCTTGGCTCCCGCGTAGCGCTGATCGTTCATGACGAAATCCGGATCCTTGCGCCAGGAGTCGAACAGGAACTGACCGAAGCCTGTCCGCTCGATCCTCTTCAGGTACTCCGCCGGGATGATCTGGTCGGTGTCGACATCGGATCTATCCAGTGGCAGCGCGGTTCCCTCGATGACATCGATCGGCTCCATGTTCAAACCCTCAGATCCGCAGGAGTGGCGAAGTGCCCGGCCACCGCGGTCGCGGCCGCGACGGCCGGAGAGACCAGGTGGGTTCTCCCGCCCTTGCCCTGACGCCCCTCGAAGTTGCGGTTGGACGTCGAGGCGCTGCGTTCCCCAGGCGCCAGCTGGTCCGGGTTCATCCCCAGACACATCGAGCAACCTGCCTCGCGCCACTCGAAGCCGGAGCGAATGAAGACATCGTCCAGGCCTTCCTTCTCGGCTTGGGCCTTCACGAGCATCGAGCCGGGGACGACCATCGCGCGCAGGCCGGGGGCAACTTGCTTGCCGCGCAACACGTCTGCGGCCTCGCGCAGGTCGCCGATACGAGAGTTCGTACAGGAGCCGATGAAGATCGTGTCCGGCCGGATGTCTCGGATGGCGGTACCGGGCTCAAGTCCCATGTAGGTCAGAGCACGCTCGGCGGCCTCGCGCTTCTGGGTGTCCACGAAGGAAGAGGGATCGGGCACGACGTCGTCTATGGACACGGTCTGGCCGGGGTTCGTCCCCCAACTGACGAACGCTGTCAACGTCGCGGCGTCCAGCGTGACCTCGGTGTCGAAGACCGCGTCGTCATCGGTCGGCAGGCCGCGCCAATCGTCGAGAGCGTGCTCCCAGTCGGCGCCCGTCGGAGCGTGGGGACGCCCCTCGAGGTACTCGAACGCGGTGTCATCGGGCGCGATCATCCCCGCACGCGCGCCGCCTTCGATCGACATATTGCAGACGGTCATGCGACCCTCCATCGACAGAGCTCGGATCGCCGAACCCCGGTACTCGATCACGTGGCCGACGCCGCCTCCCGTTCCTATCTTGGCGATGATCGCAAGGATCACATCCTTGGCGCCGACGCCATCGGGCAGATCGCCTTCGACGGTAACCGCCATCGTCTTCGCGGCTTTCTGCGGCAGAGTCTGGGTGGCCAGCACGTGTTCGACCTCGCTGGTTCCGATCCCGAAGGCCAGCGCGCCGAACGCCCCGTGGGTAGAGGTGTGCGAGTCTCCGCACACGATCACCGAGCCGGGCTGCGTGAGTCCCATCTGAGGACCGATGACGTGGACGATCCCTTGGCCGATATGCCCGGTGGGAAAGAGCATCACTCCGAACTCCGCACAGTTCTCGGCCAGGGCTTGCATCTGCCTGACGCTGATCGGATCCTGTGGTCCGGGCGCGGTGGGAACGTTGTGATCCATCGTCGCTACCGTCAGATCGGGACGCCGCACCGGACGCCCCGCTGCTCGCAGTCCGTCGAAGGCCTGAGGCGAGGTCACCTCGTGCACCAGATGAAGATCGACGTAGAGGAGATCGGGCTCGCCCTCGGCTCTGTGGACGACGTGGCGTTCCCAGACCTTCTCTGCGAGCGTGATACCCATCTCTTCGCCTCCCTGGGCTTGTTCCAGATAGTGGGATGTGATACTGCTATATGGAACATGAGTGTAACCAAGAGACTCGGAACCTCGCAACAGGACGTCGACACCGGCGTGGGAGTGCTCGACCGCGCCGTCGCCGTGCTGGAAGCGGTAGAGAACGGCGCGCACAGCTACACCGCCATCGTCGAGTCGACCGGGTTCACGCGCTCGACCACCCACCGGATGGTCAAAGCCCTGGAGGCCCATGGATTCCTCACGGTGGTCGGGGGCCTCGGCTACCGCCTCGGCCCGCGGCTCCTGCGGCTGGCGGCCTCCGCCATGCGCGAGGTCCCGCTTCGAGATCTGGCCCATCCGGTCATCGAACATCTGGCCGCAACGACGGGTGAATCCGCCCAGCTGTATATCCCCGATCAGCTCCGCCGCGTCTGCATCGATGCCGTCGAATCGCAGAGCGAACTTCGCACCATCGTTCCGATCGGAGCGTCGCTGCCGCTGACCGCGGGTTCGGCCGGGAGGGTCTTCCTGGCCTGGGGGCCTGCGGGAGCCAGGATCCAAGCGCTCGAGCGGATCGAGCGGTTCACCGACGAGACGCCGGACGCCGCAAGACTCTCGCGTGATATCGACTCGACCCGGCGCCGAGGTTGGGCTTGGAGCGCGGGCGAGCGCCAGAAGGGCGTCGGTTCGGTGAGCGCGCCCGTCTTCGACCACGATGGCGTCTGCGTCGCAGCGGTTTCCGTCAGCGGCCCTTCGACGCGCATCGGCCGGATCACCGCCCGCAAGTACGCTCCCGCCGTCACCGCCGCCGCCCGCGAGATCGGATCGGCGCTGGGCGTGACCGAAGACGCCCCGAACCGCCAACCGGCAGCCCGGAGAACCCGATGAACGTCTGGGACGCGATCACCTCGCAGCGCGCCGTCCGCCGGTTCAAGGGCCGAGCGATCGAGCCCGAACATCTCGACCGCATACTCGAGGCCGGGCGACGCTCGCCCTCATCGAAGAACGATCAGCGCTGGGGTTTCATCCTCGTTACAGACAGCGAGATGTTGGCCGAGCTCTCGGAGGTGGGCGACTGGTCACAGCATCTGGCCGGCGCAACCGCCGCCATCGCATTCGTCACTCCCGACGAGGCCGACCCCGACGAGCGCGAGTCCATAGCCTTCGACCTGGGTCAGGCTGTTCAGTCGATGATGTTGACCGCCTGGGAGCTGGGGATCGGCTCCTGTCACGCCGCGGTCTACAAACCGGAGCTGACGCGCGAGCTACTCGGGTATCCGACGGGATCCAGGTGTGACTATCTGATCTCGCTCGGATATCTCTCGGCGCCGGCCGTTCTCCAGAGCGACCCGGATCGAAGGCCCATGCCCGACCTGCGGCACGACGAGCGCTGGTAGCCGCTAGACCTCGGACGGCGGAACCGGGGGCGGTGGATCGGCGGCAGCCGCTGGCCGGGCTCCCCCGAATGCCCCCCTGGCAGCCGCGATGGCAACAGCCAGCAACGCGACCCCGACGACGACGAGAACGACCGCCGGCGCCTGTTCCTTCGTTTGATCAGCGACGATCACCGACGTCACGACCAAGAGTCCGGCTATCCCGATCCCGGCCGGAGCTCTCTCGCCGATGAGGGCGCCGACCGCCAGGGCCAGGACGGCGATAGCCAGCGACCCTACCTCCCAGATCAGTTCCCCTTGGCCTTGGAACTGCAGCTTTACCGAGGGTCCGTAGATCGCGGCGATAGAGCCGAGCACCATCGCCGTCCTCCGCGGCTGGATCAACCCTTTCCAACCCAGACCGAACGACATCAGTCCCCACGCGGTGACGACGAGTGCCACACCGGTGAAGTCGGGAGGGACGATGAATGAGATAGCACTCATGTCCGGGAAGATGATCGCCACGGCCGTAACCAGACCCGCGAAAAAGAGCGCGATCACCTGCAGGCTCCTCTTGGACATCATCCAAAGGATCGCCGAGAAGATCGTGGTTACCCCGGCTACCGCCACCGTAAGAGTTCGACCCGTGACGTCCATCATGTCGCCCAGGACCCCGGTGAGGAAACCGGCGAAGCTGCCGACGGATAGGAACCAGAAGACGCTCCTCATCCTTCGAAGGACGTCCGAATCCTCCCCGACCGCCCAGCCCGACGCCAGGAGGGCGAGCGCGACCACGGCGTTGAAGAGCGTCTGAACCGTCTTGCTCGATGGATCCAGCGCCACCGTTGCTGCGGCCAGGGCAACGGCCGCGCCGAAGTAGCCCAGGATCTCGATCAAGGTGTCCCGGCTCAAGGAGGAAGCCAACCCTGTCGGTGGTTGGGCCGAGGGCAGGGGTGGGACGTCCATGGGCTGACCCTTCTGTAGGTGGGACCTTCCGTCCGATAATCCGCCCGGCGAGCAGCCGACTCAACTACCAGGCGTAGGCCTCGGGGGCGGGGCCGCCGGGTCCCGGGAAGATCTCGTCCAGCTTGGCCAGGTGCTCGTCCGTCAGCTCGATCTCGAGCGCACGCAGGGAACCCTCGAGTTGCTCGACCGTGCGCGGACCGATGATCGGAGCCGTGACTACCGGGTTGGCGAGCAACCAGGCCAGCGCCACGTGCGCGGGGCGCTCCCCTATCTCCGCGCAGAGCGCTTCCCACTTCTCCAGTTGCTCGCGGGCCTGAGAGATCTCCTCGCGCAGATACTCCTCGTGGCGACGACCTTCACCGAGCTTGCCGAGCGCGC
The DNA here is from genome assembly GCA_031423155.1 of Actinomycetes bacterium. Taxonomy (GTDB): domain Bacteria; phylum Actinomycetota; class UBA4738; order UBA4738; family HRBIN12; genus JANPEZ01. The sequence goes on along the minus strand of JANPEZ010000011.1, from coordinate 30,942 downwards.
CGGCGAGCAGGCCTCCGGCGAGAGGGCTGTAGGGGATGAACCCCATGCCGTACTCGGCCACGGCGGGAAGGACTTCCAACTCCACGGTTCTCTGGGTCAGGTTGTACAGCCCCTGTTCGGAAACCAGACCGAGGAAATGCCGGTGGCGTGCGATCTCGTTCGCCCGCGCGATGTGCCAGCCCGCGAAGTTCGACGACCCGACGTAGAGCACCTTGCCCTGTTGCACGAGGTTGTCCATCGCCTGCCAGACCTCGTCCCACCAACTCTCACGGTCGATGTGATGCATCTGATACAGATCGATGCGGTCGGTGTTCAACCGGCGCAGGGAGTCCTCGCAGGACTTTCGGATGTGAAGGGCAGAAAGCTTCGAGTCGTTCGGCCAATCCGAGACCCTGCCGTAGACCTTCGTAGCCAGGACCACCTTGTCGCGGCGGGTCGCGCCCTTGCCGAACCAGTGGCCGATGATCGTCTCGGTCGTGCCGACGCCCAGGTAGCGACCGTAGACGTTGGCGGTATCGAAGAAGTTGATGCCGTGCCCCAGGGCGATGTCCATGATCCGGTGGCTGTCCTCTTCTGAGGTGTGCGGACCGAAGTTCATGGTTCCAAGGCACATCCTCGAGACGACGACGCCGAACCGTCCGAGGTGGGTGTACTCCATGGCCCCGAGTCTAACCGTGGGCGGCTTCAGCCGGTGAAGCCCTCCCGGTCCGGATCCAGGACTCCCGGCAGGACGAGCATCGTGGCAAGGATCGTGAGCCCTCCGGCCACGCCGGCGTAGATCATCGTGTTGCGCGCGCCGAAGGCGGCCGCCGCAGGTCCCGTGAGGGCGAACGAGACCGGCACGAGTGCCGCCGAGATCAGCCAATCGATGCTCGATACCCTCCCGAGGATCTCGGTCGGAACGAACCTCTGCACGATCGTGAACCACATCACGAGCAGCGTTGTGATGCCGGCCGAGGAGATCATCGAGAAGAACATGGCCTGCCACAGGGCGTTGGCTATCCCGAAGCCGGCTATCGAGAAAGACGCGAACGACCACGACAGGTAGAGCCAGCGCATCGGATGTCGGGGCAGGCCGCGCTGACCCCAGACCAGGGCGGTCAACACGGCCGCGACCCCTCCGGCCAGGAAGACGTATCCCACGTCGGCCGCGCTTCCGTGCAACACGTTCTTCACGATGTACGGCATCAACACGTCGAAGGGACCCCATGTCAGGAGCAGTCCGATCAACGCCGCCATCATGCCTCCCCAGAGCCAGACCCGGCTGCGGACGTAGACCAGTCCCTCCTTAAGCTCGGCGAAGGCCGACGTCTTCCTCTCGACCGGCGCTCGGTGAGGAACGCTCATCCGAAGCAGGGTCGCCGCCGAGAAGGCGAAGGTCGCCGCGTCGAACAGGAAGGCCGATCCGGTGCCGACGTGATCGACCAGCAACCCCCCGAGGGCCGGTCCCATCAGTTGGTACGCGAACGGCTTCACGAACGAATCGAGCGCGTTCGCTTCGGTCAGCAACTCCTGCGGAACCAGCTCTGGGACGACGGCCGAGAATGCCGGGCCGAATATCCCCTGGCCGATCCCGTAGACGACCACGAGAGCTATGAGTTGCCACATGTGTATCGAGTCCGTGACGGACAAGATCCCGATGCCGCCGATCGCGACCCCCCTGATCAGGTCTCCCGCGATCATCACTCGCCGGCGGTCGAGGCGGTCGGACATGACACCGCTGAAGAGCAGGACGAAGGTCTGCGGAAGCATCCAGGCCACCCCTACCGCGGCCAGGGCGCTGGGTACGTTCGACAGTTCGTAGACCTGCCAGGCGATCGCAACGATGTAGATCCCGTCCCCGAGGAAGGAGACGGTCATGGCGGTCCACAGCAACCTGAAGTCGCGTATCCGGAGCGGCCGGAAGATCCCAACCCGGTCGAGGATCGGAGCACCCATCGGCGCAGCTTACGGCGGCGCGTGCTAGCGAGCGGTGGCGCCGTCCGGCGCGAATGCCGGACCGTGGCCCGGGACGATGAGCGCAGCCCGTTCCAGGACCCGCTCACGCTGCGCGCGATGAACCTCTCGGTCGATCGTGTAGGGGTCGTCGGCCGGGCCTTCAGCCATCCACCAAAGGTGCGTGAAGGCGACGACTCCGCCCTCGGTCGTGACGAGCGTCGTGACGTCCTCGCGGGTATGGCCGGGCGTTTGGAGCAGAGTCACGTCGGGCGAGACCTGGAACCCCTCGGCCTCGCGGTCGATCCACAGGTCGGCCTCGTACGTCGCCCAGTAGTCGTGGATACGCGCGTTGGCGAACAACGCGGCGTTGATCGTGTGGTCGGGATGGTGGTGGCTGAAGACGACATCGGTTATCGCCTCCGGCTCGATCCCGAGATCGCGAAGGGGATCGAGGATCTGCGACACCGACGAGACCATTCCCGGATCGATGACGATGAGAGCGGCCCCGTCCCTCACGAAGCTGACGGTGCTGGCGACTCGCAGGTCATCACCCTCGCGGATGTAGCCTTCGGTCAGGACTTCGAAAGTCGCCATCGCGCGCAGGATATCGGTTCGGCCGTAACCCCTACCAGAGCTTGTCGATCAGTCCCGGATACAGCTCGATGCGCGCGCCCTCGAAGGAGTCGGCATGCTCGAGAGTGAGTCCGGAGAAGAACGCGGCCACAGTCACTTTGTCGAACCGGTCGCTGGGGAACGGGTCCTCCCTGGTGCCACCGATGATCGCTGTGCCGGCAAGGATCGAGAATCCGGCCCGCTCGTAGAACCCCTGAAGATGGCGATCGCAGGTGAAGATGCTGAGGTCGGCACCAGCATCGCGGATCGCCTCGCGCGCGGCCTCGACGAGCCTTCTCCCGTAGCCCTTCCGCTGCTCCGCCAGGTCCGTCACCACGGTGCTCAGCCCGCTCGCGGAGTAGCGAACCCCGTCGTGAACGATCTCCTTCGAAAGGACATCCAGAGCTGCCAGCACGCGCCCGCCTTCGACGAGGATCATGGATAGCGGTTGAAGCGAGGGGTCATGAACGAGGCTCGTCTCGCCGGAGGGAGCGTCTTCGGGCCAGGCTTGATCCTGTAGCGCGAGCACCTGAGCGCGCAGGGACCCGGGAACTTCCGATTCAGGGAAAGAGACGACTTCCAACGCCAGCTCCTACGGAAGTGATGACGAGACGACGAAGAAGCGCGCCGGGAGGGATTCGAACCCCCGACCTTCTGATCCGTAGTCAGACACTCTATCCGGACTGAGCTACCGGCGCGGGTCGGGTCAGTCTAACAGCGGCCTGTGGGCCCTCAGTTCACGATGATCTTCGCCGACCCCGACCAGCCGGAGTGCGCACCGGTGCTTTCGCGGCGCAGCCTCGCTCGGAAGAAGTACGTCCCGGGTGAATCCGGACCGAAGCCCGCTTGCCTGATCGTCACTCCGTCCTGCCAGGTCTGCCACGTTCGGCCCTTCCGCTTCACCATGACGTCGAAGACGAAGCCGGTTGCGGCGAGCGCTTTCGACCAAGTGATGGTGAAGTCGCTGGACATGGAACCCTTCGGGGGCGCCGCGCGCACCGGGACCTCAACCCGTCCGTCCATCCCCACATGCAAGGTGCACACGACCGCGTAGTCGCCCGCCGCCGCGAACGTGTAGGAGAAGTCGGGGCCGCCGGGGCGAACGATGTCGGAGTCGTACAGACCCATGCCGGTGTCGTCCGTTGCCGTGTGCGACGCGCCGGCCCCCGAGAAGTCCCAAGTCACCGTTCCACCGCGCGCCAGAGGCACGATCGAGGGAAGGAAGAAGTCCTCGAGGACATCGACGGTCACCGCGGACGGAGGAGGGTTGGCGCCGGCCGGCACGATGAGCGCGAGCGAAAGCAGGAGCGCAACCGCGAAACTTCGTCTCAAAGGCCCCACCGATCCCTTATCGGCTCGATGCGTCATCAACCTTCAGCCCCTATCCTCGCAGCAACTTCTAGGAGGGTACTTTGGGCGGGCGGCTTCCCATCTGCGAGCGATGGTTCTCCAGCGTCAGCGAGGGCGGTCTCACGTGCATCACCGAGCCGCACGCCGACATCCTCATCCGTTCGAACATCTGGCTCCTCGAGGGCTCGGAGGCCGACTTGCTCGTCGATGCCGGCAACGGCCTGGCCAGCCTTCGCCCGCTCGTCGACTCCTTCCGCGAGAACCGCGAGAAACCCCTGATGGCCCTCGCCACCCACGGCCACATGGATCATGCCGGCGGCCTCGGCGAGTTCGACGAACGCATCGCCCATCCGCTGGATGCGGATGATGTCGCCCGCCCACATCCGTTGTTGTTGCGTCGCGACGTTTGGGACGAAGTCGCCGAGCAGATGGCCTGCGCCGGTTTCCCGGTCCCGGAAGTGGCCATCGACTCACAGCCGACACCGGACTTCGACCCGGAGGAGTTCCGTCCGCCGGGAGGCATACCGACCAGGCTCGTGGAGGAAGGAGACGTCATCGACCTGGGAGACAGGTCTTTCAAGGTCCTTCACCTACCGGGACATACCCGCGGAAGCATCGGTCTGTGGGATCAGGAGCGCAGGATGCTGTTCTCCGGCGATGCCGTCTACGGGGAGGAGCCCCTGCTGGATACGGCACCGACATCCGACATCAACGCTTACCTCGCGACGATGAGGCGCCTACGAGAGCTTCCCGTGACGATCGTTCACGCCGGGCACGATGCGAGCTTCGACCGGGATCGGCTCATCCGGATGTGCGACGCGTACATCGCGCGCAGGACCTGACGGCCACCTTGCTTTCGGCCGCAGCTACGGCTCTGCCTCGACCGGCGGCGTGAGCCATCCCTGCCCCTTCTCGGTCGCGCAGACCCCGGCGATCACCGACGGGTCGACCTGCGCTTCCTGCAAAGTCCCTGCCAGGAAGGTGACCAATCCGAGCCCCTTCGGCGGCGGTGTGTCATTGGGCAGCACCGACCCGTCCGGACCGAGGAAGTCCCTAAGTCCCTCATAGGTCATCGGGTCGGTCAACGAGATCAGCAGGCCGCCGCCGCCGGGCTCTCCGGACTTATCGACATAGGCGACGATCTGAGGTCCGGCCGTTATCCGGCGGGGTTCGATCGTGCACCGCTTCCCCTCGAACGTAACCGTGATCGTCGGGTCCGGCTGGACCTGCGTGATCGTGTCTCCCGTTAGCACCGACAGGTACTCCTCTTCGAACGCGGCCGGGTCGGGCACGGAGGTCGCGAATCGAACCGGCGAACCTTCGTCCCAGCGATCGATCCATCCCGCACCGGCGTCTTCCGAGGCCGTCACCAGAACAGAGGCCTCTTCCCAGGTAGCGATCTCTGGGTGGAACACCAGAACCGTTGCCAGCGTGTCCCAGAAGGAATAGCCGGGACTGAAGAAGATCTCCTCGTTGGCTCGGATGATCTGGCTGGCGGCCCGGGCCTCCGGATGAGCCGGGCGGTCGCCACTTCGGAGAGTGCCACTGGGACCTCATACGGGCGGTCGTTCGCTCAGCAGGCTCTAGTCGGTCCTCGACGGAAGCCCGAGGCGCTTGAGCAGCAGAGCGTTCGTCGCAACGATGAAGCTGGAGCCGGACATCGACAGAGCCGCTATCTCAGGTCGCAGGACGAGGCCGAAGGTCGGCGCGAATACGCCCGCCGCGATCGGGATGGCGATCGCGTTGTAGCCCACCGCCCACCCCAGGTTCTGGCGCATCTTTCGGAGCGTTCCGACTCCGATCGCGAGCGCCGTGGGGATATCCATCGGATCCGACCGCATGAGCACGACATCGGCGGTCTCGATGGCGACATCTGTCCCGGCGCCTATCGCGACCCCCAGATCGGCCTGCGCGAGCGCGGGAGCATCGTTCACCCCGTCACCAACCATCGCCACACGCCTGCCCGCGCGCTGCAACTCCGCCACCTTCGCAGCCTTGTCACCGGGCAGAACCTCTGCCATGACATGTTCGATACCCAGCTCGCCAGCTATGCGACGAGCGGTCACCTCGTTGTCCCCGGTCAGCATGACGACGTCGATCTGCCGCTCCCTAAGCGCTCTCACCGCTTCGCGCGAGGTAGGTCTGGAGGCATCGGCGATAGCGATCAGACCTACTGCATCGCCGTCGATAGCGACTATCACCGTCGTGCGGCCACCCTCGGCCATCTTGGTCCCACGCTCGGCGAGGCTCCCGAGGCTGACCCCATCAGTCGTCATGAGACGCTGATTCCCGACGGCGACGAGGTGGCCTTCCACCTTGGCTCGCGCGCCTTGACCTGGCACGCTCTCGAACGCTTCCGCGGCCGCGGCGGGAACACCGGACCTGTCGGCGTGACGCACGACCGCCTCGGCAAGCGGGTGCTCTGACTCACGCTCCACCGCGGCGGCGAAGCGAAGCATCTCATTCGCCTCTATCCCCGACACCTCTACACCAACGACCTCGGGCTCGCCCTTCGTAAGAGTGCCCGTCTTGTCGAGAACGACGACCTGGATCCGCGCGGCCATCTCCAGCGCCATCGCGTTCTTGAACAAGATGCCCCGCTCGGCGCCCAGACCGGTTCCAACCATGATCGCGGTCGGAGTCGCAAGACCGAGGGCATCGGGGCAGGTGACGACGACGACCGTTATCGCGAACAGGATCGCCGTGCTCAACGATCGACCCGCGGCCAGCCAGGCCAAGAGAGTCAGCAGACCTCCGACGAGCGCTACGAGAACCAGCCAGAAGGCTGCCCTATCGGCCAGGCGCTGTCCGGGAGCCTTCGAGTTCTGAGCCTCCTGAACCAACCGGACGATCTGCGCGAGCGCGGTATCCGAGCCGACCGCTATTGCCCGGGCGCGAAGCGTGCCGTTGCGGTTGATCGTCGCGCCGATGAGCTTGGAACCCGGCCGCTTGGACACCGGAAGGCTCTCACCGGTCACCATCGACTCGTCGAGTTCGCTCTCTCCCTCGATGACCTCGGCGTCGACCGGCACCTTCGACCCGGGGCGGATCAGCAGGAGGTCGCCGACGACCACGTCCGCGGTCAGAACCTGGACGAGTTCTCCATCACGCAGAACCTCTGCCATGGAGGGAGCCAGATCGAGCAGGGTCCTGATGGCCTGGTTAGCGCCTCCCCGAGCTCGCATCTCGAGCCAATGTCCGAGCAGTACGAATGCGGCGAGGATCGTCACGGCCTCGTAGAAGACCTCGCCGCCACCCGTGAGAGTTACAGAGACTGAGTAGATCCATCCGGCGGCGATCGCCGTTGCGACGAGAACCATCATGTCCAGCGTGCGAGCGCGCAGCGCTCTGGCGGCACCATCGAGGAAGATCCACGCCGCGTAGGCGATTACGGGCAGGCTCAGCACAAGCTGGAAGACGTCGTCGCGGATACCGAACGGAGCGGCAGCGCGGAATCCCATGACCTCACGCCCGATCCGCGACCAGAGCAGGATCGGCACGGAGAAGACCGCGGCCGCCAGGAAGCGGTTCCGCATGTCGCGGACCATGGAGTCCATCGACATGGCGCCATGTCCGCCGTGCCCCATCACCTCGTCGGAGGTTGCGACGGCGGCGGCGTGCGCCGAGTGATCGTGATTCATCCCCGTGCCTCCTCGGACTCTGGCCTGCGAGCTAGGTCAGCGACCGCTCATGCGCGTGCGCTTCTCCTCGAGAACGGCCGAACGCTCGCGATATTCCTCGGCGTCAATCTCGCCCTTGGCGAAGCGCTCGGCAAGTGTCTCCTTCGGGTCACGCCCGGGCTCGGGCCGGCGATCGGAACCGAAGGCCCGATATCCCGCCCAGATGAGCCCGATGATCACCACCCAAACGAGGATCATCCACAGGTATCCCCAGGCACCATTTCCTCCCTGCCACATCATGACTGTCCTCCTTGTCGAGGCCAGTGTGGCGCCGGCGTGTGAACGAGCGATGAAGGGTCCGCAGAGCGGGAGTGAAGAACCAGGGCCTACGTGACCGTGATCATCCCTACCATGCCGCCTGCATAGTGAGCAGGCTCGTGGCACGCGTACAACAGTGTCCCAGCGGCGGTGAAGGTCCAAACCAGCGACCCGGTCTCGCCCGGAGCAATCTTCAACACGTTGGACTCGCCCATGGACATCGAGCTGCCCGCCATCTGAGCCTCGTGATCGTCTTGCTTGGCCTGGTCACCGAGGACGAACTCGTGGTCGGTTGTGCCGGTGTTCGTGACGTTGAACTTCACGGTCTCACCGACGCCGACCGAGACGCTCGCGGGGTCGTAGGCCAGGGCGTCCATCATCTGGATCTCCACTACCCTGTCGACCGATGCTGGATCCCCCGGCCCCCCCGCCGCGGCGTCGTCCATACCTCCCATCGAGCCAGTACCGGGGCTCGAGCAGGCCGCGAACACGGATGCCGAGATGACGGCGAGGAGTATCAGCCAACGCTTCATGGGCGGGCTCCTTTCAGATCCTGAGGGGCGGGTGGCCGGCGATGATGCCCGCCACGTTGCTCGGTACCTCACATCGAGAGGTAGTTCTGTTCCCAGACGATCCTTCCGGTCGCGCCGATGAGGACGAAGAGGGGGCGGCCTGCCAGTGAGCCATGCCGCGGATTCAGCCGTTGTGATGTGAGGCGTGCGGAGGCCTGCCGGTCGCGCCACCCATGTAGGAACCCATCTCAGCATGGAGAGCCTCGCACTGGGCCAGCAGTTCCACGGGAACCTGTCCTCCCATCGAGGCCATCATGCTGTCGTGCATGGATGCCATGTTGCCCCCGCTCACGTGCCCGGCCATGCTGTCGCTCATCATTCCGGCACCGGTCGAGCCCGAACCCATCATGCCGCTGCGGGTCGAGCCCGATCCCATAGCGCCGGCCAAGCCTACGGTAAGCGCGAAGGCCACCGCGACCACTGTGCTACCGACCAACCACCGTGTCTTGTTCGCCATCATCCATCTCCTCCTTCACTTGGACCTTCGCTTCCGGGTGTGAAGGAGTGGTGAAGGCAGCTAACGATTCCTGTGCGTTGGGCAGGATGACTGCGAACCGGGCGCCCTGCCCCGGCCGGCTCTCGACCGAAACTTCCCCGTCGTGAGCTTCCACCAGGTCTCGCACAACGGCGAGGCCGATCCCGGACCCTCCCGCGCGCACCGACCTGCCGCGGTAGAAGCGGTCGAAGACGCGCCCGATCTCGTCGTCCTCGATACCTGGGCCTGTATCGACCACCTCGATCAGAGCCGAGCTGCCCCCTGACTTGAGCGACACAGTCACGCGGCCCGAAGGCGGAGTGAACTTAAGCGCATTGGAGAGCAGGTTCGAGAGGATCTGACGGAGACGCACGGGGTCGCCTTGAACAGTGACTTCTTCGATCTCGCTGCGCAGTTCGATCCCTTCTTCCGTGAACCGATCGAGGAAGCCCTGCAGCAGCTTCCGGATCTCGGCCCCGAGATCGACCGGTTCTCTCCGCAAGGAGAACCGCGCCGCGTCCGCCTGCGCGATCGTCTCTAGGTCCTCGATGAGGCGAGCCATCCGAAGTACCTCTTCGTGCAGGGATGCCATCGACGCGGCATCCGGCTGGGCCACACCGTCCTGCATCGACTCGACGCTCGTCCGCAAGATCGCAAGAGGCGTGCGTAGCTCGTGCGCGACGTCCGATGCGAACGTCCGGCGGACGCGGTCTTCCTCGTCCACGGCGTCGGCCATCGCGTCGAACGCATCCGCCATCTCTCCGAACTCATCGTCCCTATCGGAGGAGATGCGGGTCTTACGGTCGCCGCCGGCGAACGCACGGGCCGCGCCCGTGAGTGACCGGGCGGGCGCGATCGCCCGCCTGGCGAGAAGCAACCCGAGCAGGAGTGCTACGGCCGCTGCGGCGACCCCCCCGATGACCAAGAGACGATTGACCGAATCGCGGAACGAGACGTCATGGGGAAGGAGGCCCTCGACCGGAAGCCGGATGGCCGCGTAGCCGACCACCTTGCCTTCAACGTCTATGGGCAGCTTGCGTTCCGGACCAAGCTGTCCGGCGCCCATCATCTCTCGGTGCATTGCGGGGTCCACCCCCGTGGTTGACTCGTCGGCCACCCACACGACGGATCCCGTGTTGTCCTGGACCTCGAGGGTTCCGCCCTCCATCGCGATGAGCGACCCCACCGGCACCAGGTTGGCGCTCGACCAATCCCCGGAGAGGCTGTAGGCGTCGGCTAGGGCCGCCGCGACCTGCTGCTCCTGAGCGAGTTGGCGCTCATCGAGGTAGCTGGTGAAACGCCTGCCGAACTCGGCGTTGACCAGGATCGCCGCGACCGCGGCAGAGGCGATCCCGACTCCCACGAAGGCGGCGGTGAGCTGGAAGGCGAAGGAACGCCTAGCCATCGGACGAGGCCCCCAACTTGTAGCCGACGCCGGTGACCGTCACGACGTACTTAGGCGAGCGCGGATCGTCCGCCAGCTTGCGACGCAGGTTCTTCACATGCGCGTCGATCGTTCGCTCGTACCCCTCGTAGTCGAAGCCCTGGACCCGCGTCACCAACTCGTAGCGAGAGAACACGCGCCCAGGACGGGACGCAAGCGCTGCGAGCAGATCGAACTCACTCCTCGTCAGGTGCGCCTGCTCCCCGTTCACGCGAACCTCCCAGGCTTCCTTGTCGATGGCGAGCCGGCCGGAATCGAAGGAGAGCACTTCTCCGCCCGGGCCGGCGCCCTTGATCCTTCGAAGGATCGCCTCTATGCGTGCGGCCAGCTCGCGCGGACTGAACGGCTTCGCGAGATAGTCATCGGCCCCCAGGCGCAGGCCGCTGACGCGATCGTCCTCCGTCGCCTTCGCGGTGAGCATGAGGATCGGCACGTCGGAAGTCTCACGGAGAGCGCGCGTCACCTCTTCACCGGAAATGTCCGGGAGCATCAGATCAAGGACGATAACGTCAGGTCGTACGCGCAGCGCGATCTCGAGAGCCGTCTGCCCGGAATCCGCCGTGAGCACCGAGTAGCCCTCGGCCTCGAGGTAGGAACGGACGAGGTCTCGGATCTTGCGCTCGTCGTCCACGACCAGGATCGTCGCCTTGCCCACGCGCCTCCCTCGATCGTCGCGGCGGCGTCCGCCCCTTCGAGGCACCCATCGTACGGCGTCATGCCGCTGACCGATGGTTCCTGAGCGCTAAGGCCCGTGGTGACGACCCGACACGTGCATGCCGATCATGAGCAGCGGGCAGATCAGCCACAGACCGACCAGCAGCAACCCCTGGAGCGGAGCGAGGTAGACGACGGCGAAGACCAGGGCGAGCCCAGCGATGATCGCCAACGGCGAGAGCTTCCTCGACTTCGGTTCGCGAACGTTCATTCCGATCCACCTCCGAACATCCAGCTACCGAGAGCCTCGGCCTGCGCGATGAAGAAGGTGTGAAGCGAGCATGCGGGCTGGATGGGAACGGCCAGGACATGAGCCGCCGGCGGAGACGCCGGGATTCGAACCCGGGAGGGAGTTTTATCCCCCTAACCGCTTAGCAGGCGGCTCCTTTCGGCCTCTCAGGCACGTCTCCGCAGGTGATTGTAGGCAAACACCCGACCGAGCCGACGGGCGAGAGGGGCTAGAATGCGCCGTCACATCCCGGCGCACGGAGGAGAAGGGTCATGACGGAACACTCCACCAGGGCAAGGCAGCTGTCGAGGCGCGACTTCCTGCGCAGGTCGGCCGGAACGGTGATCGTTGCCGGAGGCCTGCCGGCCATCCTGGCCGCCTGCACCAAGGCCGCTGAGAACCCGACACCGACCGGGCCGGGGGGCGCCACCACCGCGACGCTTCGGATCGGATGGTCCTCCGAACCCGACACCTTGAACCCGCTGACCTCCTACTCCACCGAGGCCAACGAGGTCCTTCAGCTCATCTACGACAAGCTCAACGACTACGACGCCGACCTGAATATCCAGCCCAGCCTGGCGGAGTCGACGGCGGCGGACGGCACGACGATCACCTACTCGCTGCGCTCGGGCGTGACCTGGCACGACGGCACGCCCTTCACGGCCGACGATGTCGTCTTCACGTTCTCGCTCATCGCCGACAAGGGTCACTCGCAGTACGCCCAGTGGCTCACCGACATGACGGACGTGACGGCGACCGACCCGAGCACGGTCGTCATCACGTTCGAGAGGCCGCAGGCGTTCGATCCGAGCCTTGCCATCCCGATCCTGCCGCAGCACATCTGGAAGGACATCTCCTTCGAGGACATCCAGAAGTTCGCCAACGACTCTCCGGTCGGGACCGGGCCGTTCACCCTCGGCTCGTGGAAGCGGGGGCAGACGATCTCGGTGGATCGTAACCCGGACTTCTGGGGCGAAGCGCCAGGCCCTTCCTCGGTGATATGGGTCCTGTATTCGAACGAGGACGTCATGGCCCAAGGCCTGCAAGCCGGCGAAGTTGACATCATCCCGGAGGTGCCGCCAACGATCTGGGACGGCATCCCGACCGATGGAGACGTCAAGCCGGTTTCGCTGCCGGGCTTCTCCTTCCATCACATCGGCATAAACGTTTCCGCCGATCCGCAGTCGAAGGGGAATCCGTTGCTCCTGGATCGGGACGTGCGTCAGGCCCTCAGCCTGGCCGTGGACCGCAACCAGTTGGTCCAGATCGCACTGGCCGGACACGGCCTGCCCGGCAGCGTGCTGTTGCCGCCGGCGATGGGTGATTTCCAGCTGCAGGTACCGGCCGACGCAGCGCTCGATGCCAACGCCGAGAAGGCGAACGCGCTCCTGGATGCAGCCGGCTATGCGCCGGGTGCCGACGGGATCCGCGAGAAGGGCGGCGAGCGCCTCGAGTTCCGCCTCATCGCGATCGAGTCGACGACCGTCGACGTTCGAGCAGCGCAGCTGTTCGCCAGCGCCGCGGAGGCCGTCGGCATCAAACTGAACCTCGCGACGATGGATGAGAACACGCTCGGGTCGCTCGTCTACAACGAGCCTCCCGACTGGGACATCTTCGTTTGGGGATGGGACTCGGGGGTCAACGACCCCAATTACCTGCTCGGCGTCCCGCTGACCAGCCAGATCGGCGGCAACAACGACATCTTCTACGCGAACCCGACCTACGATGCCCTCTACGATCAGCAGGCGACCGAGCTGGACACGGCCAAGCGGTTGGAGCTCGTTCACGAGATGCAGCAGATCTTCTACGACGATTGCGCGTACATAGTGATGTGGTATCAGGACAAGCTGCAGGCCTACCGCACCGACGTGTGGACGGGTCTGACCGAGACGCCAGGCGGGATCGTCTTCAACCTCACGCGATCCAACTACTTGAACGCGACGCCGGCGTGACCGTCCGGGAAGACTGAGGGCCGCGGTGCGGCTGCCGTTCATCGGCAGGAAGCTGGGCCAGCTCTTCTTCACCCTCCTGGGCGTTGTGACGTTCAACTTCCTGCTGTTCCGGGTGCTCCCGGGTGATCCGATCCAGCTGTACGCGCGGTCGGGACACCTCACCCCGGAGGCGGCCGATCAACTCCGCCGGATCTTCGGCCTGGACAAGCCCCTGTTGGCGCAGTTCTGGATCTACCTCAGGGGTCTGCTTCACGGCGATATGGGGTTCTCGCTTACGTACCGGCGGCCGGTGGCCGACATCGTCGTGCAGCGACTGGGCAACACGATCCTGCTCGTGGGCGCCGCGACGCTGGTCGTCGTCGTCCTCGGCGTGATCTTGGGAGCCACTGCCGCTTCCAGGCGCGGCTCGCGTCTGGATTCGGCGACGGTGTTCGGCTCTTTGATGCTGTGGAGCATGCCGACGTTCTGGGTCGGATTGCTGCTCGTGTTCGCGTTCGGCGTTTGGTTCCAGATCTTGCCGATCTCGGGGATCTCCGATGCCGGAGCGACCTATACGTCGGCGTTCGGGCCGGCCCACGATGTTGCCCGCCATCTGGTGCTACCGACGCTGACGTTGGTGCTCGTCGACATCGGGCAGTTCGTGCTGATCACTCGAAGTTCGCTCGTCGACGTGCTGACGGAGGACTTCATCACGACCGCTAGGGCCAAAGGGAATCCGCGCAGACGCGTCGTCTGGAAGCACGGGATGCGGAACGCGATGCTTCCGGTCGTCACTACGTCGGCGCTGTACATCGGGCTCGTGGTCGGTGGCGCGATCCAGGTTGAGACCGTCTTCTCCTGGCCGGGGATGGGCGAACTGACCTACGAGGCGGTCCTTCGGCGCGACTACCCGGTCCTGGAAGCGTGTTTCCTCATGTTCGCGCTGACGGTGATCCTCGCCAACTTCCTGAGCGATCTGCTGTACCGACGGCTCGACCCCCGGGTGCGTGAGTCCTGATGAGCGTCGCCGAAGATCCCTTGGAACCCACCGGGGCATGGGCAGCGACCGAACGTACCTTCGGTGAGATATGGCGCGACCGGATCGGCCGCACCGGCCTGGTCCTCCTGGTGATCATCTTCCTGACGGCGGTACTCGGACCGATAGTTCTCCCTTTCGACCCGGACAAGGTCGGGGCATCGGCCGAGTCGATCTTCTCCCGCCCGTCGTCCTCGCACTGGCTCGGCACCGACGAGCTGGGCCGCGACGTCTTCCGTCAATTCCTGGCGGGCGCCAAGATATCCCTGACGGTCGGGCTCGTTGCCACGATCATCTCCATCCTGATCGGGTCGGTCGTGGGGCTCGTGGCCGGCTACTTCGGCCGATGGGTCGACGCCGTTCTGATGCGGCTCACGGACTTCTTCCTCGTGCTGCCGACCATCCCGTTGGTGATCGTCCTGGCCGCGGTCTTCGGGCAGAGCCTCGGGATCTTGATGCTGGTGATCGGTCTGACCGGGTGGCCTTCCATCGCGCGCATCGTGCGCTCTCAGGTCCTGTCGCTCCGCGAGCGGCAGTTCGTGCTGCGCGTTCGATCTATGGGGTCGACGCACGTGCGGATGATCACGCGGCACATCCTGCCGAACGTCGCGCCGCTGATCTTCGCCAACGCGGTGCTAGTGATCGCGGGGTCGATCCTGGCCGAGGCGACGCTCGCGTTCCTGGGGCTCGGTGATCCCGTGCACATCTCGTGGGGAACGATGCTGCACTTCGCGTTCGTGACGGGCGCTGTCGGACGAGGAGCATGGTGGTACTTCCTGCCGCCCGGACTCGGGATCGTGGCGGTCGTTCTGGGTTTCACGCTGGCGGGGCACACGCTGGACCGGATCTTGAATCCCCGATTGCGCGAACGCCGATGACAGCTCTCTTGGAGATCGAGGACCTGCGCGTTCGCTACGCCGTCGGTGGCAGGTCGGTCGAGGCGGTCGGAGGCGTCAGCCTTACGCTCGAGGGGGGGGAGGCGCTCGGCCTGGCCGGCGAATCAGGGTGCGGCAAGACGACCGCGGCCCTGTCGATCCCGCGCCTTCTGCCCGAGACCGCGAGCGTTACGGGGCAGATCCGTCTGGACGGGGTCGACGTGCTGTCGCTGAACGACGATGCGCTCGACGACCTGCGATGGCGCCGAGTCTCGGTCGTCTTCCAGGGAGCGATGAACGCGCTCAACCCCGTGCAGCGCATCGGCGCCCAGATCTTGGAACCGATCCGCCTGCACGAGAAGCAGACCTCGACGACCGAGGGCCGCGGGCGCGTCGCCGAACTACTCGAGGCGGTCGGCATCCCCGGCGACCGAGCGCGCGACTACCCGCACGAACTGTCCGGCGGCATGCGCCAGCGCGTGATGATCGCCATGGCCCTGGCCTGCCGCCCACAGCTGGTCCTGGCCGACGAGCCGATAACCGCGCTCGATGTGATGACGCAGGCGCAGATCCTCGGACTCCTGCGCGATCTTCGAGAGCGCCTCGGATTGTCGATGATCCTCATCTCACACGATCTGTCCGTCCTGGCCGAAACCTGCGACCGGATCGCGATCATGTACGCCGGAAGGCTCGTCGAAGAGGGGACGGCAACCACGCTCTTCCCGCCGGCCGGCGCGGGCGGCGGACCCGCGCATCCGTACACGAAAGGACTGCTCGGAGCATTCCCGAACATCCGCGGCGAGCGCCGGTTCGTTGACGGGATGCCCGGCTACCCGCCCGACCTGGCCTCTCCCCCGCCGGGTTGCCGGTTCCACGAGCGCTGCCCGGTGGCGATCGAGCGATGCCTCACGGACGATCCCGCCCTTCGGCCCGCCGGATCGGGGCACGTGGCTGCATGTCACCTGGTAGGCGAGGAGCCATGACCGAGCCGGTCCTGCGCGTGAACAAGCTGCGGGTCAGCTACGCGTCACGGCGTCGCAAGGTCAAGCCGGTCCTTGCCGTCGACGGAGTGTCGTTCGATCTACACAAGGGCGAGATCCTCGCGTTGGTGGGCGAGTCCGGTTGCGGCAAGACGTCTATCGCGCATGCGATCACGCGACTGGTGCCGACCTCGGGAGGGTCGATCGAGTTCCGGGGCCAAGACATCACCTCACTGTCGGAGCGCACGCTGCGTCCCATCCGGGCCGGGATACAGATGGTGTTCCAGGATCCGTACGAGTCGCTGGATCCGCGGCAGACGGTCTTCGACCTGGTCGCCGAGCCACTGGCGATCCAGAGAAGGGCCAGGGACAAGCAGGAGCGCCGTCGAGTGGTGATGGCCGCGTTGACCGATGCCGGTTTGCACCCGGCTGCCGAGATCTCCAGGCGCCATCCGCACCACCTGTCAGGGGGGCAACGGCAACGTGTGGCGATCGCGGCGGCGATGGTCCTGGAGCCCGATGTCATCGTTGCCGACGAGCCCGCGTCGATGCTCGACGTGTCCCTGCGCGCAGGGATCCTCCGACTGATGCTGGACCTGCGCGATCGCCGGGGCGTGTCGTGCTTGTTCATCACCCACGACCTGTCGCTCGCATGGGTCGTCGCAGACAGGATCGCGGTCGTCTATCTCGGACGGATAGTCGAGATCGGACCGTCCGCGGAGGTGATCGCCGACCCTCAGCACCCTTACACCAAGGCACTCGTCTCGGTTATCCCGGTGCCGGAAGCCGGTGCGGCCTCCGAGCAGATCGTCCTGGCCGGCGAGACGCCGTCGGCCCGGAGCGTTCCATCCGGCTGCAGGTTCCACCCCCGGTGTTGGCGGTTCGAGGCGCTCGGAAGGCCGGAGATCTGCACGACGCAGGACCCGGCTGTTTCCACGCAACCGCACGGCGTCGCCTGCCACTTCCCACTCGTCGAACCTGGAGGGACCATTTCATGACCATCACCGATGACGCCGTCGTCACCCTTCTGAGCGATCTGGTTCGGATCGAGTCGGTCACCCCCTGGTTGGTTCCGGGCGGTAGTGGCGAACGTCCGATCGCCGATGCCATGACGACATGGCTCTCCGACCTACCCGTCGACGTGACCATCGATGAGATCCAGCCCGGACGCGTGAACCTGATCGCGCGGCTCCACGGCACCGGCGGCGGCCCGACGCTGGGGATCAACGCGCACGCCGACACCGTCGGCTACGCGAACTGGGCCGACAGAGCGCTCGAGCCGGTCATCGACGGCGACCGCATGATCGGCCTGGGAGTCGCCGACGACAAGAGCGGCTGCGTCGCAGGGCTTCTCGCGTTACGCGCTCTTGCCGAGTCCGGCAGCCCACTGCGAGGCGACGTGCTCCTGGCCTGTGTCGCGGACGAGGAGGGCATCTCGATCGGCACGGAGGATCTGGTCAAGCGGCACACGATGGATGCTGCGATCGTCATCGAACCCCACGCGCTGCCCGAGGTAGTCGTGGAACATCAGGGGTTCGCATGGATCGACGTCATCGTGCACGGAAAGGCGGCCCACGGCTCCGCGCCGCAGGATGGCATCGACGCGATCGTGCACATGGCCGAGGTAGTGCGCCGCCTCGACCGCCTCGACCGAGAGGTCTTTGCGAAGACTTCCGGAAGTGCGAACGGCAAGACCGTCTTCCACACGGGAACGCTGCACGCGGGGACCGATTACGCGACCTACCCATCTCGCGCCGTTCTCGGTATCGAGATCGGGACGCAACCCGGGGAGCACCTCAGCGATCGTGTCCGCGAGATCGAGTCGATCTTCGCCGAACTCGCCGACACCCTTCCCGGGTTCTCAGCCGAGGTCGACGTGAAGCTCGATCGCGACCCCTTCGTCGGGCAAGGCTACGAGCCGCTCCTCGAGGCGCTGGACTCAGCGGCCACCGCCGAGATCGGAACCCCGTTCCATCCGTCCGGACTGAACGCGTGGACCGACGCCGCCCTGATGCAGGCCGCCGGGATCCCTACGGTGCTCATCGGCTCTGCCGGAGGAAACTTCCATGCCCCAGACGAGTGGGCGTCCATCCCCGAGCTCACAAGCTTGGCGCGGATCGTCGAGAAGGCCGCTCGATCGTTCTGCCTCGGTTGACCTTCGGAGAGCTACTTGCTGAGCCGACCCGCCGCATCCAGGGCCGCCAGTGCCCGCTCCACCGGCAGGGCGTACAGCGCGTTCCCGTCGCGCCCGACGACGGTATCGGCGGCGAAGAGGGCGTTGACGACGGCCTCCTCGGTCGCCTCGATGGTCGCCTCGAAGAGCGACGACAGTATCCAGGGCGGACGACTCGAGCCATCGGCTACGACATCTACGTTCGTCAGCGCCTGTGGGGCTCGCGGCATGCGGTTCGCCGTCGAGAACGCGATCATCTGCTCGCCGCTGCCGTTGGAGGCCGTGGAACCGCCCCGTGCCAGCCCCATCCCGGCCCGTTGCGCGAGCCGGCTGAGTTGGTGGGGCAACAGGGGCGCATCGGTCGCGACGACGACCACACACGATCCTTCGGAA
Source organism: Actinomycetes bacterium (assembly GCA_031423155.1). Classification (GTDB taxonomy): domain Bacteria; phylum Actinomycetota; class UBA4738; order UBA4738; family HRBIN12; genus JANPEZ01. Next base: position 12,282 of record JANPEZ010000011.1, on the reverse strand, counting down.
TGCTCTATCGGCATCAGATCGGTTATCTGCTCGCCGACCCGAACTCCGTCGATCAGCAGCCCGGGCCGGTCGCCGTGATTCGTCATCACGAGAACGCCGATCGTGTAGCCCGCCTCCTCGATGACACGCGAGGCGGTGCCGATCCCTCCTTTGAAGTCGAAGGCCTGCATCCCGGTACCTGAGCCGACCGACCCTTCTTCGAGCGTCCCACCGCCGGCGGCATCCAACGCCGCCGCAACGTCTTCATCGGAGAGCGGGAAGGAAAGGATGTCGCTTAGGAACGAGTCGTCGCACTCGGTGACGACGGGCATGATCTCTCGAGCTGCATCGGGGTCGACCGAGGCGATCCAGCGAACCGTTGCGTCGTAGGCCCTACCGATCTGCTGCGAAGACGTCAGGACTATAGGACTGGACAGGATCCCCCACTCGCGCATCTGATTGATGCCGATCATCTCGCCGTACCCGTTGAGGATGTGTGTCCCCACGTAAACGGACTCGTCCCAAGGCCACCCTCCATGAGGGAAGATCGCGGTAACCCCCGTCCGAACCGCATGGGGATCCCCGTCCGCGCCGCGGATGACGGTCCTGTGGCCGACCCTGACTCCATCAACATCCGTGATCGCGTTCAAGGGACCGGGGGCGCCCCTCCCGATCCGGATCCCGTGTTCCTTGGCTCGCAACCGATACCTCCACACTCGTTAGACCGCACGGATGCTACCGGAGGAAGAGTTCCAGGCTCGCTCTTGCTAGGCTTGGCGAACAGTGCCGGTCCTCGCCCTTGGAGTCTCCTTCCGTCGCGCCCCCATCGAGCTGCTCGAGCGGCTCAGCTTCACCGACGACGACCTCGCGAAGGCCTATCGGCGCGCTCTGGACGAGCCGGGCATCGATGAGGCGGTGATCCTGTCGACCTGCAACAGGGTCGAGATCTACGCCGGGGTCTCGAGCTACCACGGCGGTTTCATGGCGCTGAAGCGTCTGCTCGCGGAGGCCCGCGAGGTCGATGCCGAGTCTCTGGCCGAACCGCTCTATTCGCACTTCGAGAACGACGCGGCCGACCACCTCTTCGCGGTCGCCGCGGGCCTTGATTCGATGGTTCTGGGCGAGACGCAGATCGGCTCGCAGGTGCGCGAGGCCCTGAAGCGCGCCGAGAGCGAAGGCGCCGCGGGCTCGGCCATGATCGGACTCTTCCACGCCGCCTCCAGAACCGGGCGACGGGTGCGCACGGAGACGGGTGTAGGAGCGGCGCCGGACGCGTTCATCTCGCTGGGGGCCGACCTGGCAGCAGAGAAGCTGGGAGGCCTGGCCGGTAGCGATGTCCTGGTCGTCGGCGCGGGACAGATGGCCGCACTCACGGTCAAACACCTGCGCCTGCGAGGGGTCGGTCCCGTGAGGATCCTCAACCGGTCGCTCGAACATGCCCGCGCCCTGGCCGACAGGACGAACGCCGAGCACGGCGATCTGGACGCGTTGCCCGAGGCTTTGAACCACGCCGATCTCGTCGTGAGCGCCACCGGCGCCGCCGGAACGGTGATCGGCTCCGGGGTCGTCGCGAGTGCAGCGGCGAGCCGGCGAGGGCGTCCCCTGGTACTTCTGGACCTCGCCGTTCCCAGAGATGTTGATCCCGGCGCCGGCGACGTCGAGGGTGTCAGCCTCATCGACATAAACGGACTCCGCGATAGGCTCGCCGAACAGGACGAAGCGATGACCGAGGAGATCTCGAAAGCCCACGGGATCGTCGCCGAGGAGGTCCACCGGTACGTGACCCGCCGTCGCTCCGACGCACTCGCTCCGGTCATCCGGGCGCTCTACTCTCGCGGTGATGAGATCATGCGGGCCGAGCTCGATCGCTACTCCTCCCGGCTTGCAGATCTCAGCCCGGAGGAAAGAGAGGCCGTCGAGGGATTGGCCCGAGGCATAGTGGCCAAGCTGCTGCACGACCCGATCGTCGAACTGAAGGAACGCTCGACACCGGGAACGGATCGCGCACACGCCAAGCTGCTGGCCGAACTGCTCGGCATCGAACTCGAAGACTGACGGTGCGCGTGCTCCGGATCGGAACTCGCCGCTCGCCTCTGGCTATCGTCCAGGCCGAAGAGGTCGCCAGACTCCTTGCGGCCCAAGACGTTCAGACCGAGCTGGTTCCTATGACCACCTCCGGAGACGAGGGCGCCTCCTCATCTGGGTCACCTCAGGGGCTGAAAGGGCTGTTCATCGACACGATCTTGGACGCCCTCGACAACGGCGCGATCGACCTTGCGGTCCACTCGGCCAAAGACCTGCCGGCCGAGGACGATGAGGGGTACACGATCGCGGCAGTGCCCCTCAGGGAGAACCCGCACGATGTCTTGATCACTAGAGGACCCTCGCTCCCGGACGGATCCCGGGTCGGTACCTCGAGTCCTCGCCGTCGCGCCCAGATCCTGCGGGCCTTTCCGGCCGTAACCGTGGTCGATCTGCGCGGCAACGTCGGCACGAGGCTGCGCAGGGTTGAAGAGGGCGACATCGACGCCGCTGTCCTGGCCTCCGCGGGACTGGCCCGGCTGGGGCTGGCGCCGGCTCACGCGACCGAGCTGACCCTGGAGCAGATGGTCCCCGCGCCGGGCCAAGGGGCGCTCGCCGTCCAATGTCGCGACGACGACGAGGATGTCCGCTCGGTTCTCGCATCCATCGACCACCGCGACAGCCACACCGCCCTTGAGGCCGAGCGCTCCGTCATGTGGCGCCTCGGTGGAGGATGCGCACTCCCGCTGGGCGCGTACGCCACCGTAGACGAGGAGGGCGGCGTGCATCTGGTCGCGGTCGTCGCGACCGCCGACGGTGATCGCCTGTTCCGAGCAGAGGCGGCTCGCTCCACAGCAGAGGCCGCGGCAGCCGCCGTGACCAAGGACCTTCTGGCCGAGGGCGCCGAGAAGATCCTGGCCGACCTACTCGAAGAGTCATGAGCCGTACCCTTGCCGGCAGGGTTGTTCTCGTCACCAGGCCAGCCGACCAGTCCCCTGAACTCGTCAAGCTCCTTGACCGACGCGGAGCAACGTCCATCATCGCACCCGCGATCGAACTGATCCCCGCGAAGTCGGCCGCGTTGACGCGCGCGTTGAAGGACTTGAGCGCGGGTGAGTTCGAGTGGATAACCCTCACCAGCCGCGCGACCGTCGAGATGCTCCGCGAACGGCTGGGTTCGTCGAGAGAAGTGCGTGCCAAGGTAGCGGCGATCGGCGAGGGAACAGCCGAGGCCTTCCGCAAGTGGTCCCGGCGCCCCCCCGATCTTCTGCCGGCGACGTTCACCACGGCCGCGCTCGCACGCGCGTTCCCCCGAGGCCGCGGCCGAGTTCTGTGTCCTCGCGCCGACATCGCACCCGAAGGCCTGGAGGATGCGCTGACCGCCAAGGGCTGGACCCCGACGCGCGTGGACGCCTACCGGACGCGCATGCCTCGCTCCCTTCCGGCCGAGGCACGCGAGGCGCTCAAGGAGGGCCGCGTCGACGCCGTGACCTTCACCAGCGCCTCGACGGTTCGCGGATTCGTCGGAGCGCTCGGCCCCGTCAAGGGCTCCCCCAAGGTGGTCTGCATCGGACCCGTCACGGCGAAAGAGGCCCGCGCCCACGGCCTGACCGTCCACGCCGTCGCCAACCCCCACACGATGGAAGGCCTGGTCAGCGCCCTCGAAAGGGTGCTCGGGCCGCGCAAGTCGGGGTAGCATCGACGTCATGAGCTTCCCCGCTTCCCGGCCCCGCAGGATGCGCCGCACACCAGCCCTGCGCGAGCTGATGCGCGAGACATCACTCGAACCGCGCAACCTCATCGCTCCTTTATTCGTGAAGGAGGGCATCGGCGAGCCGGCGCCGATCGGATCCATGCCCGGGCAGTTCCAGCACACGTTGGAGTCTCTCCGCAAGGAGGCTGTCGACATCGCCGGGCGAGGTGTCATCGGTTTCATGCTCTTCGGGGTTCCCTCGACCAAAGATGCAGAAGGCTCCGAAGCCTGGAACCCCGACGGGATCGGTCAGCGAGCGATCGCGGCGCTTCGGCAGGAGTTAGGCGATGACCACGTCGTGATCAGCGACCTGTGTCTGGACGAATACACCGACCACGGCCATTGCGGGGTTCTGGACGCCGATGGAAACGTGGACAACGACGCGACGTTGGCGCTTTATCAGCGCATCGCGGTCGAGCAGGCGCGGGCCGGCGCGCACATGGTCGGACCGAGCGGCATGATGGACGGCCAGGTCGCGGCGATCCGCGAGAGCCTTGACGCGGCCGGTCACACCGACACCGGCATCATGGCCTACGCCGCTAAGTTCGCCAGCGCCTTCTACGGTCCGTTCCGCGATGCCGCCGAGTGCGCGCCCGCCTTCGGAGACCGGACCGGCTACCAGCAGGATCCGGCCAACGCGGAGGAAGCGATCCGCGAGATCCGCGCAGACATCTCGGAAGGTGCGGACATCGTGATGGTGAAACCCGCGCTGCCCTACCTGGACGTCATCCGCCGCGCCAAGGACGCCACCGCGTTCCCGATGGCGGCCTACAGCGTGAGCGGGGAGTACTCGATGCTGAAGGCGGCCGCCGCGAATGGCTGGATCGATGAACGTCGCGCGGTACTGGAGACGCTGACCTCGATCCGGCGAGCCGGCGCCGACATGATCCTCACGTATCACGCGAAAGACGCAGCCGAATGGCTAGAGCAGGGTTGACCGCCCCGCACATCTGCACCGCCCCCCGGAAGGTCGAACCTAACGCGCCGCTACCTGTAACCGATAAGGCGACCCCGAAGGGTCGCCTTATCGACGCTACGAGAAACGGATCGGTTACAGCGGGCAGCCGCCTACGCCGTTGTTGGCGTTGTCCAAAGTCGTCGCGACGATCAGCATCGCTTCGCGGTTGCCGATACTGCCGAGCACCATGCTGTGGATGGTCGGCGGCGTACCGAAGCGCGTGAACAGATAGTTCAACCGGTCGTCCGCCGCGTTGAGCCAAGCCGCAGCCGCGGCACGGAACAGGATCTGCCCAGCACCATCGACGCCGGATCCGCCCTTGAGACTTAGGGCCGCGAGCAGGGTCGTGGTCCTGTAGGCGCCGAGACCGGCGTTGGTCAGGTTCGTCCCACCGAACAGCGAACCCAAGGTCGCACCCGGATCCGTTACGACCAGGTTGCCGTAGTCGTCGTCGGCCGGGTTGGTTCCGGGCCAATTGCTGGCGTGGGTCTTCCAGTAGCCCGGTGTGCAGCCCTGATCGCCCCCGGAGGGGCTCGCGGCCGCGGGGCCGATGAAAGCGCAGAACAGAGCGATCGTCGCGGCTGCGACGACCACGATGCGAGCGCGACGTGCCAGCATGTTTCCTCCTCGGGGGTAGGTTGCTCCTCGAGGGTACGCGTGTGACGGGGGACCGCGCAACGAGTCTTTAGCCCTAGTGCCGACGCGCTCATCCAGGCCAGCCGGCGGTTCATCGACGCGCACGGCGCCTAGAATCCCCGGCATGTCTCGCTCCGAGGATCTGTTCGCGCGCGCACTCCAGGTGATCCCCGGCGGCGTCGACTCGCCGGTGAGAGCCTTCGGCGGCGTCGGAGGCACTCCTTTGTTCATCACTCGCGGCTCCGGCGCCTACATCGAGGACGCCGACGGCCGAAGCTACGTCGACTTCGTCCAGTCCTGGGGCGCGAGTCTGTTCGGCCACGCGTGCCCGGAGATAGTCGGCGTCGCGACCGAAGCCGCGCACCTGGGAACCTCGTTCGGCGCGCCGACCGAACTCGAAGTGCGACTTGCCGAGCACGTCACGCGCGTTCTGCCCAGCGTCGAGATGCTCAGGTTGGTTTCTTCCGGAACCGAGGCGGCGATGTCGGCGGTCCGCCTTGCCCGCGGCTTCACCGGACGCGATCAGATCCTGAAGTTCGAGGGTTGCTATCACGGGCACTCGGACTCGCTGCTCGCGAAAGGGGCCGGGTCGGGGGTCGCAACCTTCGGTCTGCCCGGATCGCCCGGAGTCACAGAGGGCGCGGCTCGCGACACACTGACTGCGCCCTACAACGATCTGAACGTCGTTCGGTCGCTCTTCCGCGCGCAGGGCAAGCAGATCGCGGCCGTGATCGTAGAGCCCATCGCGGCCAACATGGGCGTCGTCCCTCCGGAGCCGGGCTTCCTTGAAGGGTTGCGCGACCTATGCGACCGGGCGGGGGCGCTGTTGATATTCGACGAAGTCATCACGGGCTTCCGCGTGGGATACGCTGGGGCGCAAGGCGTTTACGGCATCACGCCGGACCTGACCGTGATGGGCAAAGTGATGGGCGGCGGCTTCCCGTGCGCCGCGTTCGGCGGTCGCCGCGACATCATGGAGCGCCTTGCGCCCATCGGTCCCGTCTACCAGGCCGGGACTTTGAGCGGTAATCCGGTGGCCGTCGCCGCCGGGATCATGGCCCTGACCTTGGCTGAGGAGCGCGATCCGTATCCGGCGCTGTCCGCCACAGCCGAGGTTCTTACTCGCGGACTTGCCGAGATCTTCGAGGAAGCCGATGTGCCCGTGACGATCAACCGGGCCGAGTCCTTGTTCAGCGTCTTCTTCAGCCAGGGTCCGGTGCGCAACTTCGCCGACGCGAGCGCTTCCGATCACGCCAGGTACGGGCGCTTCTTCCACGCGATGCTCGCCGGTGGCGTCTATCTGCCGCCCAGCGGATACGAGACCTGGACGCTCTCGACGACCCACGGACCGGCGGAGCTGGACAAGACGCTCGACGCCGCGGCGCGAGCGGTTGCGTCGCTCTAAAGGAGTGTTCCCTCCAGCGGTTCCTCGCCAGCGATGCTGACTCGGACGCCTCGAGCAGAAGGGTCGGTCACCAAGATCTCGGCCAGCTCCGTCCCGACGAAGTGGGCCGAGGCCTGCTCGTCGCAGGCGATCCCGGCTGGAAAGCCCTCCTTCACCAGCCTCGCGAAGGTCGGCTGACGCGCGGGCTCGGTGTCGTAGTGAGGACAGAAGCTCCCGGCGAGATACCCCAGGCCGTCCGACAGTCCGTCCAACTCCGGCCCGAAGGAGTCCGTCACGCAGGCCTGGAACCAGCAGTTCGCGCCGGCGCTGACCCCGCATAGGACCGTGCCGTTCTCCCACGCCTCGCGCAACAGCACGTCCAGCCCGTGGACCCGCCATAGCGCGAGCAGGTTGGCGGTGGATCCTCCTCCGACGTAGATGACGTCTTGTCCCAGAACGAAGTCGCGTAGCTCCGAGGGAGGCCAGGGGTGCAGCGCCAGGTCGATCGCGTCCACATCGCGCCCGGAGAAGGTCCTGTAGAACCAAGCGACGTAGGCGTCGTTGTCACCCGAGGCCGTGGGGACGAAACACACCTTCGGCCTTTCGGCTCCCGTGAGAGCCAGCACGTACGACTCCAGCCGACGGTCTTCCGGCGAGAAGCTCGCCCCGCCCATCGCCACTATGTGCCGCTCGGTCATCACAGCATGATGCGGGCCGGAGAGACCGAATGACACTGGCTCAGCCTGTCTCTCAGGCCTATACTCCCGAACATATGTTCGACGCCCATGAGGACCTGAACCCACAGCAGAAAGCCGCCGTCACGCACGGCGAGGGCCCTCTGCTCATCGTGGCGGGAGCCGGCACGGGCAAGACGATGACCCTCGCGGCCCGGGTGGCGTGGCTGGTCGAACGAGGCATCACGCCCGAGCGGATCCTGCTGCTGACCTTCTCCCGGCGGGCCTCGCGCGAGATGTTGAACCGCGCGGAACGCCTCTCCGGTCACCGCGACACGGGCCGGGTGTGGGGCGGAACGTTCCACGCGGTCTCCAACCGACTGCTGCGGCTGTACGGCAGGCCCCTGGGCCTCAGGCCCGACTTCACGGTTCTCGATCAGACCGACGGCGCCGACATCATGAACCTGATCCGCCAAGAGCTGGGTTTCGCGGCACGCGAGAAACGATTCCCGCGCAAGGAGACCCTGGCTTCGATCTACTCACGGACGGTGAACGCCGGGGAGAAGCTCGCCGCCGTTCTGGAGCGCGACTACCCCTGGTGTCTCGACGAACTAGAGGGCATCAGGCAGATCTTCCAGGCATACACCCAGCGCAAGCGCGAGCAGCATGTCCTGGACTACGACGACCTGCTCCTGTTCTGGAAGGCGCTCGCGCTGTCGCCGGCGGGCGCTAAGACCCTGTCCGGACTGTTCGATCACGTCCTCGTCGATGAGTACCAGGACACGAACTCACTTCAAGCCGACATCCTCGAGGCGATGCGACCGGCGGGCACCACGCAGAACCTTACGGTCGTCGGCGACGACGCTCAGTCGATCTACGGCTTCCGCGCGGCCACTGTGAAGAACATCCTGGAGTTCCAGACGCGGTTTTCGGCGGCGACGGTGATAAAGCTCGAGCAGAACTACCGGTCGACGCCTCCTCTGCTGGACCTGTCGAACGCGGTCATCGCGCTGTCGCCTCAAAGACATGAGAAGACCCTTTGGTCGGCGCGGGTGGGGGCGATCAGACCGACCCTTCAGACGTGCTTGGACGAGTCCGAGCAGTGCGACGCCGTCTGCCGCTCGGTCCTGCAACACCGAGAGGAGGGCACTCCCCTACATCGCCAGGCGGTCCTGTTCCGCACCGGTCATCACAGCGACCTGCTCGAGGTTGAGCTGGCCCGTCGGAACATCCCGTTCGTGAAATACGGGGGCCTCAAGTTCATGGAGGCGGCTCACGTGAAGGACGCCCTCGCGCTGCTTCGTGTCCTGGAGAACCCTTGGGACGAGGTCAGCTGGTTCCGCGTGCTGCAACTCCCCGATCAGATCGGGCCCTCGACGGCTCGCCGGCTGATGGACGGACTGGGCGTTCGCCGAAGCGGCGATGAAGAAGCGATCTCGCCACTGACCCGTTTGCTCGAGGAACCGCCGGCCGTACCCGCGCCCGCGCGGGAAGGTCTGGACTCGCTCCGTTCGGCACTAGCCGATTGCTCCGAGGACGCCGGGATGCCACCGGCCGCTCAGCTGGACCGGCTCCGCAGGTTCCTCGAACCCGTCTTCGCGCGCAAGTACGAGGCCGCTAGCGCGCGCATGCGGGACATCGAGCAGCTCGAACTGCTCGCCTCCGGCTACGAGTCGCGCGCCCGGTTCGTCAGCGAGCTGACTCTCGATCCCCCCTCATCCACGGGAGACCTGGCGGGTCCTCCTCTGCTCGACGAGGACTGGCTGGTCCTGTCGACGATCCACTCCGCCAAGGGCTTGGAGTGGGACGCGGTACACGTGATCCACGCGGCCGACGGCATGATCCCCTCCGACATGGCGACCGGCGACGACGAACAGATCGAGGAGGAGCGCCGCCTGCTCTACGTCGCACTGACGCGGGCGCGCGACGCTCTGCACCTGTACTTCCCGATGCGCTACTACAGGCGGCCTCGCGGGCTCGAGGATCCACACACCTACGCGCAACTCACGCGGTTCCTGCCCGAACCCGTCCGCGCCCACCTGGACGAGAGCGCCCCCGACGTGACCGACATCTCGGGCGGCACGCTGGACCTGACGGGCACCGCGAACGTCGATGCCTTTTTCGCCGCACTCTGGTCCGAGTAGTCGATAGGCTGCGCGGGTGCACGCGGTGCTGTTCGACATGTGGGACACGCTGGTTTGGGCTGCATGGTTCGAACTGAACGCCAAGCTGGCGGCGCTGGCCGGAGTCGACCCGCTGACGCTGGCCGGGGCCTTCGCCTCCACCCGCCGAGATCGCAACGAGGGTCGCTACCCCGATCCGATCTCGAGCATCGTCGCCGTTCTGCAGGCTGCCGGCGTCGAGCGGGCACCGCAACGGGCCGCCGAACTCGTCGCCCAGCAGCGCTCCTTCGAGATGACCGACGTTCACCTGTTCGAGGACTCTCTAGATGTCCTGCGCGAACTTCGCGCTCGCGGGGTCAAGACCGCTGTCGTGAGCAACTGCGACCACCTGACGCGGCCGGTCATCGAAAGGCTCGGGCTCGACACCGAGACCGACGCGCTCGTTCTCTCGTGCGAACTGCGCGCGGCCAAGCCGGATCCGAGGATCTACCAGGCCGCTCTGGCCGCGCTGGACGTGGCTGCCACCGACGCCCTATTCGTCGACGATCAGCCCGGCTACTGCGACGGCGCGGCAGCCCTCGGCCTGGCAACCCGCCTGATCCTGCGGCCCGAAGCGCGGCCGGCGGAGGGCGTCGCAGCCGACGCGCGCGGCCACACCGTCATCACGGACCTTCGCGCGCTGCTGTGACCTAGTGGCAGGGAACGTTCCTCCCCTGGTCGATGTAGGTCGACTCAGTGGCCGCGACGAAGCGGTAGTCGAAGCTCGCTGGGTGAAGGGTCATCTCGAGGAAGCCGAATCCGCTCGACTGGCCTGTGAGGAAAGTCGCGGGCTTCGTCTTGGGACCGCCGAAGCCGTTCAGGTTGCGGCCGCCGCTTCCCGCTATGAACTGCGTGATCCCGTTCTCGGGATCGAACTCGCCCGAGGGATCCATCGGGAGCCAGTGGCTGTAGTTGTGGTTGTGACCGTTCAAGACGACGTCAGCCCCTGCGGCGTAGAGCAGGTCCCAGAAAGGCTTCGTCTTCAAGAACTCGTAACCCTCGGTCCATTGGGCGTTCTGGTACTTGAGCCAGTCGAACCTGGGGTGATGCCAGTAGGCGAGCGTGCACGCCGCGGGATGCTCGGCCAGGTCCGCGGCGAGCCACTCGTACTGCGGATCGCCCGGGCCACAGCCGTCGTAGGCCGGACACACTGCGGAATTCAGCGCGATGATGTGCCACTCGCCCAGGTCGTAGGAGTAGTAGCCATCGGGCCCGTGGGCCGAGGCTCCGAAGTAGCGGAAGTAGCCGGCGGCGCCCGCCGTCCCGTACTCGTGGTTGCCCGGCGCCGGCTTGGTGATCGGCAGAAGGGATCCGAAGTACACGTCGTAGTTCTCACGGTAGTCCTTCAGACGTCCGTACTCGTACTGGTTGTCACCGAGCAGCAGGAGACGCCGGTAGTCACCGGCCGAGATCGCGGCGGCGACGTCGTCGTAGCGACAGACGTGAACGTTGTTGCCGGGAGGGTTCTTGCATGCGATATCTCCGACAGCGGCGATGACCGGGTCGGATCCGCCGATACCGCCACGCCCGGGCGCGGCGGCACCACCTACGCCGCTGCCGGCCGATACCGCGAAGAGCAGGACGAGCGAGCAGATCGAAAACGCGATGCGTCGGGGCACGGGGGGTCTCCTTCTTAGGGGGGACCCGACCGTAGTGCCGCGGTGGGCCGCAGGTCAAACCCATCTCGCCGACCCTGGGTCAGCTACAGGCGATACTCGAACCGCTGTCGGCGAACTTGGGGGCCGGCTTGATCGAGACCCAACGGAAGTCATAGCTCGTCGGATGAAGCGTCATCTCCAAGAACCCGAAGTCCGAGTTCCTGTACTTGAGCAGCGTGGATGGCTTCGTGGAAGGATCCCCGAACGAGTTCAGGCTCTTGCCTCCGGTTCCGACGATGAACTGGGTCAGACCCTGGGGATCGGGGTATCCGTCGGGGTCCATGGGTGCCCATCGGCTGTAGTTGTGATGGTGGCCGTTCAAGACGACGTCGGCCCCGGCGGCGTAGAGCAGGTTCCAGAAACCGGCGGAGCGCGCCAGGTCGCCCGGGGTGGGCGAGGCCTGCCAGCCGAACCTCGGGTGATGCCAGTAGGCCAGTGTGCATGGGTAGGTTCCGTTCGGGTGGGCTGCGAGATCGGTGGCGAGCCAGTCGTACTGGGCGTTGCCGGGGCCACAGGAGGTGGTCTTCGGACACAGCTGCGAGTTCAACGCGATGATGTGCCAGCCGTTCAGGTCGAAGGAGAAGTAGCCGGGAGAACTCGTCTGCGGATCGAAATAGGAGAAGAACCCACCGGCGCCGGAGGTCATGTACTCGTGGTTGCCCGGCACGGGCTTGGTGATCGGCAAGAGCGATCCGAAATAGACGTCGTAGCGGTCGGTGAACTCGCTCGTCGAGCCGGACTCGTACTGCGTATCACCCAGGGGCAGGAATCGGTCGTAGGTCACGGCGGTGATCTTGCCGGCGACCGCGTCGTACCGGCAGAGCCTTCCGGTCGCGACCGGCGCGGTCGAACACGCTATGTCGCCGACCGCGGCGATCTTGACCGTGACGGCGCCACGCGGACCCGCTGTTGCGCGCGTCCCCGAACCCGGCGAGAGCACGCCCGCGAAGGCCGCTAGCGCGGCGACGGACGCGAAGGCGCGGCGAAGCATCCTTGATCCTCCAGCGGGCACGGCGTTCGGGGGTCCGAGCCTCCTCGAAGGTATCGGCACGTTGC
>JANPEZ010000010.1:0-85263 GCA_031423155.1 Actinomycetes bacterium | reverse complement strand
CGACTCTGACGACGGCGACGTGGACGACGGCGACTCAGGCGACTCTGACGACTCTGACGACGGCGACGTGGATGACGGCGACGTGGACGACGGCGACGTGGACGACGGCGACTCGGGCGATGACGAGGACGGCGACACGGACAGCTAGAGAGGCGCCTCAAGGAACCCGCGGAAGGGCGGCCCGATCAGCCGATCCCGCGGGTTCCTTCTTGTCCCCCCTCAGCAAGCGCCGAGCTAGCCCCGAACGGCAGCGAGGGCGCGATCGGCCTGGCCCAGGTGGATCCTGTCGTGCCCGCCGATCATCCTGAAAGCCAAGTCGTAGCTCTCGGGGCCTCGCTCGGAGTGGATACCGACGCGGGCCCGTTCCTTCTCGGTCGATCGCCTCCACATCTCCACGTTGGCCCGGCGCAGACCTTCGAAGCAGGCAATCAGGACGTCCGCGTCGTCCTCGTTGCGGCTGAGGTTGTCGACCCAAAGGTCCTGGTCGTAGCCGATCAACGGGGGCTCATCGTGAGCCACGACGAACCGATACCGCCCGCTCATGACGATCTCGGCGTCTACGACGTGAGCTATGCATTCCAGGACCGACCACTCCCTCGGCTCGGGGCGCACTCTGAGCAGGTCGCCGGCCTCGACGACCAGAGCACGGATGCGAGCCGGGGTCGAGGCTTGAGCAACTCCCGGGTCGTCATCGCCGAGGGCATCCAGGAGGAACCTCTGGTACATCTGCGGCTCGGCTACGGGATCGGGACTTGCGATATCGCTCATGTCTTCGCTCCTTTCTGAAGGGCCCTCATGACCGAACCCTTCTCCGAGGCCGTCAGACCGAAGAGCAGGAACGCGGTGTAGTAGACCAACCCTCCGACGAGACCGGTGCCCAGGAGGTCCAGGGCCCACCTCGGGCCGCTCAACACGCTGTGGATGCCGAGCATCGCGGCCGCGCCGATGGCGGCCGGGACCACCAACCTCGCGTAGTGCCGGTCGTACGGCTGGATGTGTACGAACCTCCAGACGAGATACAACCTGAAGACATTGGAGAAGACCAAGGTTGTGGCCTGCGCGATCGCGGCGCCCTTCGGACCCAGGTGCGGGATCAGCGCGAACGCGACCGTCAGGTCCAACAGTACCGACGACAGGTAGACGAGCATGTCCCACACGGTGCGACCGACCATGATCAGGATGAAGCCGGCCGCACCTACCGAGACGTTCACGATCTGCCCGATCAGCAGGATGCGCAGCCAGTCCGCGCCGGTCGCATATTCCGAGCCGAAAGCCTTCAAGACGGAGGTCGGCGCGATCACGAACAGCAGGATCAACGGAACCGTCCCTGCCAGCGTCCAGCGGGTGATCGACTTGAAGAGTTCATTCAGTCGGTCACGCTCCCTGCGCTCGTATAGGTCGGCCACGAACGGACTGAACATGTAGGCGACCGCGACCAGGAAGAGCACCAACGCCTGCGAAACGCGGACGCTTGCCGCGTAGACGGAAAGGTCGGGGTCGTTCTTCGGGAGCTTCATGGTCAGGACGAACAGATCCGTGTAGAAGAGCGCCTGCGACAAGAGCGCGGCCGGAGCCAGCGGCGCTCCGTAGCGCAGTAAGGCCCTGGCCTCCTCCGGCTCGGCCGGAAGCGGATCACCAAGCTTGGCCGAGGCCCTCCTCCAAGAGAACCAAGCGATCGCGCTTGCCAACATCCATGAAGCGGCGTAGGCGTACACCGTGACCGAGACGGACTTGCCGAAGATCGCCCAGCCGGCCAGCGTGAACCCGATCCACGAAGTCGACTGACCGATCCAATACGAGTACAGGGTATGCCGCATTATCTTCAGCCCGCGCGAGCCTCCGAGGAAGACGAGGGCCAGGGCCGCGAAGATCAGCGCGACACCGACACCGCGGTAGGCGTTCTCGGGAGCCTTGAGCAACCGCGAGATCGGGCCCGCAAGCAGAAGAACGAAGGTCCCGACGATCGAAGATGCGACGAGACAGATCGTCACGGCCAGGCGGACGACCGCGCGCGCGCGTGCCGCCTCACCTTTGCCTACCTCGACCGCCACCCTGCGTACGGCGGCGTGATCCATCCCGAACCGCGTGGCCGCCGCCAGGACGAAGGCGAGCTGGGTAGCGAGCGTGATCTGCCCGAGGGCTGGTGACTTCTCACCGAACGCTCGAGCGATGATGATGTTCATCCCGAAGGAGGCGATGACGAAGACGCCGAGGCCGACGATGTTCTGGCCGGTCCCGGCGAGGATCCTCTTGTGGTCGTGGGCGCCCGAGTCGGTGGTCAAGACCCGCACAGTATCCACGACTCGCGCGGGATCTAGCTCGGGTGTAGGGTCGAAACCCGCCACCGGACCTAGGAGGACATCATGGCGCGATACATGTGGAAGGTGAGTTACAGCACCACAGGTATGCAGGGGATCCTGAAGGAAGGCGGAACGAGCCGCCGAGCGTTGGTCGAGCAGGTGACCAAAGAGATGGGCGGCAACCTGGAGGCCTTCTACTTCGCCTTCGGAGGAGCCGACGCCTACGTGATCGCCGAGCTCCCCGACAACGTGACCGCGGCCTCCATCGCTATGACGGTCTCGGCTTCCGGCGCGGCGTCGCTGTCGACCGTGGTCCTGCTCACGCCCGAAGAGATCGACGACGCGACGCAGAAGTCGGTCGCTTACAGAGCGCCTGGCGCCTAGCTCTCCGGATCGCTGCTCGCGCGAACTTCGACACCCCTGGCGACGAGCTGGTCGCGCAAGGCTTCGAGCACGGCGTTGGCCGTGGCCGAGCCGTTCGGCAGCGTGTCGGGAAGCACAACCGTGGATACCCCCGACTCCAGCTCGCGCAGGATCGCCTCGAACAGCTGACCCCAGTCGTGATCGAACGGCGGCTCGAAAGTGACCGAAACTTGGGTACCGTCGCGCAGGAGGGTCCAGGACATTTCGAGGGATAGTGAACGCAACGAGTTGCCTAGTCAAGTAGGCCATCTGGTGAGATGCCCAGCATGGCAACGCTTTTCGGCGCATCAGGTCCTAGCGCAACTGGCGGCGGACGGCGGCGGACGGCCGAAGCGAGGTATACCCATGACGTGGAAACGACCGAGGTAGAACTGGCGTACCGGCCGCCGATCGCGGCCGATCGTCTGTTGTCGTTCCTTTCGGCGCGGGCCGTCCCGGGTCTGGAACAGGTGGACGGACGGACGTATCGCAGATCCATCCGCACGTCGTCGGGGACCGGCGCGGTGATGATCCTCACGGTCGACCCGGACACTGACGCGGTCCAACTTCGCGTCGAGGACCCGGCGTCGATGATCCCGATAGCTCGGCGTATGTTCGACCTCGACGCCGACCCGACCATCATCGATGCCGCGTTGTCGGGTGACGAGGCGCTCGCTCCGCTGATCGCCGCGGCTCCCGGCACCCGGGTTCCCGGAACGGCCGACGGTTTCGAACTCGCCGTGCGAGCGATCGTAGGTCAACAGGTCTCCGTCGCCGGTGCGCGGACGACGCTCGGTCGCATCGTCGCTCGACTCGGCACTACCTTCGGGCCGGAGCCGATCTCGCATCTGTTCCCCTCGCCCGCCGCGATCGCCGGCGCTTCGCGCGAGGACCTGGGCGTCCCGGGCGCGCGCGCCGAGACGTTGCGCGAACTGGCCCGCCGCGTTCTTGAAGGAGAGCTGGACCTTTCCGGGGTCGCGGATCTCGCAACCACCCGCGCGGCGTTGGCGTCGATCAAGGGAGTCGGTCCCTGGACGGTCGGCTACATCTCGATGCGCGCGCTGAGCGACCCGGACGGTTTCCCGACGCGAGACCTCGGCGTCCGTCACGCGTTAGCGGCTTTGGGCTTGCCCACCGATCCACGATCCATCGCCGAGCGGGCCGAGCGCTGGAGGCCCTGGCGGGCGTACGCCACCATGCACCTGTGGCAGGCTTGAGCTCCACGCGGAAAGGGACAGACGATGCAGAAGATCACTCCATGTCTTTGGTTCGACACACAGGCCGAGGAGGCGGCGAACTTCTACGTCTCGCTGCTCGAGGACTCGGAGGTGACGAACGTCCAACGCCTCGACGGCACTCCCAGTGGCGACAACGTAGCTCTGGTGTTCTTCCGGCTGGCCGGCCTGGAGTACATGGCCATCAACGGCGGCCCGCAGTTCCCTTTCACCGAGGCCGTCTCGTTCAACGTGAGCTGCAAGGACCAGGCCGAGGTCGACCGGTTGTGGTCTACCTTGACCGCCGACGGCGGCCAGGAGAGTCAGTGCGGCTGGCTCAAGGACCGCTTCGGCCTGAGCTGGCAGATCATCCCCGAGCGCATGGGCGAGCTGCTGAGCGACCCGGACCCCGAACGGGCAGGGCGCGCCATGCAAGCTATGCTCCAGATGCAGAAGATCGACTTGGCTGCGATGGAGGCCGCCGCGAACGCCGGCTGATCAAAGCGAGGAATACCACAGCGGCGTTCGGAGTTCCCCCTGCATCCAGCGAAGGAGACTCGTATCCGCGCGCTCGCACTTGCATCGTTCGACGTTTCACCTGAAGTGATGGATGTGCCCGACCCCGTCGCGGGACCCGGGGAGGTCTTGGTGCGGGTGCACGCGGCCTCGATCAACGCCCTCGATGCCGCCGTCGCCAGCGGCATGGCGAAGGCCTTCAT
Source organism: Actinomycetes bacterium (assembly GCA_031423155.1). Lineage (GTDB taxonomy): Bacteria > Actinomycetota > UBA4738 > UBA4738 > HRBIN12 > JANPEZ01. Next base: position 80,628 of record JANPEZ010000010.1, on the reverse strand, counting down.
GTCCTACGAGTTCCCCGCGGTGATCGGCCAGGATCTGGCCGGAGCGGACCTACCCGTTGGAAGAGACGACGAAGGCGAACAAGCGATTTAACGACCGAGCACACGGTTGGCAAGCTCGCCATCTCGACGGAGTGACCGTCGGGGATTACTCCAAGTACCCCAAGCCCCGCAGGTGCTCTTCCATCTCGTCGGCTTCGGTGTCGCTGACCGTGGACTCGTCCGACGCTGACGGCATCCCGGGGATCGCGGTCGTCGCTTCGCGCTCGACGATCTTGGCATCGTCGGGAAGCAGCTCGCTCAACACCCGCCCCGTGGGCTTCACGGCCGTCGGCGCACCGAGCGCCGCCACCAGCGTCGGGGCCATGTCGATCAGCGCCGGCTGCGACGTGAACGGCCGCACGTGGGGACCCGCGGCCACGATCGTTCCCTCGATCCTGTGATCGCCGCTTACCCAGTCGGCGTTCTCGAGCGATGACTTCGCGTGGGTCAGGGTGTAGCCCTCGGTCGGGACCATCAGGATGTCGGGCGCCTGCTCGGCGAACTTCCCTTTGAACACGTCCTCGCGCTTGTAGATCTCGGCCACGGGCTTCTTGCCGGTCTGGGGGTCGACGAACGACGAAAGCCTGTCCATAAGGTCGCCGAGGACCTTCTCGTAGTCGGCGGGGTCGACGATGCCGTCGACATCGCGGCCGGCGACGTTGATCGAGACGCCCTCGCCGGTGGAACGGATCGTCGTGTACGCCTTGGTCTTGCCCCAGTTGATGGACTGCGGCAGAGCCACTTTGCCGTGCAGACCGAGCAGGTCGTAGGCCTTGCGCGCGACCTTGCGGACGGGGCCCCACTGCATCGGGCCGAAGACCATGTTGGACGCGGAGAACTCCAGCATGCCGAAGTCCTTCAGCATGTGGTCCATCTGGATCGCGCGGGTGCACGACTGGAACCCGTGGTCGGAGATGAACAGCACCAGGTCGTCGGGCTTAGACTTGGCGAGCATGCGACCGATCGAGTCGTCGAGTTGACGGTAGACGTCGGCGACGCGCTCGCCGACCTTCGTCTTGCGGTTGGCGGCGTAGCCGGGGTGATCGGGCGCGATGTGGCTCGACAGGCAGTGCTGCGTGCGGTCGACGCTGACCCAGACGGAGGCCATCAGGTCCCACTCGGTGTTGTCCATCAGCCACTCGGTCGCGGCGATCCTCTTGCTGGTGACGTCGAAGACCTCGTCCAGGTAGCCGTCGGGCTTGTTGTGATAGGTCGTCCACGACATGCCGTTGATGGGCCACTCCAAGCCGGCTTTGGCAAGAGTCTCGAACAGGTCAAGAGGCGACTGCACCTGGCGGTTCTTCGGCAGCACGCCGCCGGCGATGAGGTTGCCGTTGATCTGGGGCGGCGGGAACGTCAGCGGCAGGTCGCAGAGCAGGACCTTCTTGTCCGCGGCGAACAGGTCGTCCAGGAACGTGCGAGCTTTGATCGACTTGTAGGTCACCGGGTACTGCTTATGCGTGCCCGGCACGGTCTCGAGGATGTCGTAGATGCCGTGATCCACGGGGTCCACCCCGGTCAGGAACGAGGGCCACGCGGCCCAGGAGTGCGTCGGCACGGTCGAGCGCAGGACATCCTTCTGTCCGCGGTCGATCAGCGCCTGAAGGTTCGGCAACGCGCCGGCTTCCAGCAGAGGGTCCAGGATGCGCCAGTCGGCGCCGTCCCAGGCGATCAAGATCACTCGTGACATGTCGGATTCAGCCTCTCACCAGGGGGTATCAGGAACCGACGCAGTGTACCGAAGGGGCTGGCCCGGCTACTGCACGCCGAACAGGACCGGGGCGACCTGTTCCACCAGGGCAGCGATGTTCTCCATCATGTCGAAGACGGGCTCGGCCTCCGATCGCGCGGGGTCAAGGCGAGACATCAGCTCTATCCCCAGGAACAGGGCGGTGATGGCGTACGCCGCCTCTCGCGTCGGGACCGTCCCTGCGATCGGGTAGTTGGCCGCGACCTGTTCCAGCGCAACCTGCACGAGCGCGATCCAATCCTCGAAGCGATCGAGGAGGACGCCGCCGCTTTCGGTGTCGGTTGCCGCGGCCATGAGCTGGGTCGCGGCCGTGACCGAGCCCGATTCCATGTCCTCGGCATGCAGGCGCCTGGCGATACCGACGAGGTCGCTCAGGGAGGCGACGTCGGCGACGGCCTCGCGGTAATGCTCGACCTGTTTGGCCGACACGACGCCGAAGGCCTCGAGCAACAGATCGTCGACCGAACCGAAGTGGTAGAAGATCAGCGCCTGGTTGAAGGCGCCGCGGGAGGCTATGGCCCTGGCGGTCGTGTCGGCGAACCCGATCTCGCGCACCGTTTCCAGCGCGGCTTCGATGATGCGCTCACGGGTCTGGGACCCTCGCTTGGATGCGCCGCTCATGCGCCCAACCCTAGCTTGGTCCGGCGCCGTCGATGAACCTGTATCGCGACCCCGGCAACCACGCATACGACTCCGGCGCCGAGCCAAGGCAAGGGATCCAGGTACTCGTCGCACCCGGAGGCCCGGGCCGTCTGCCAGCAGACGGTCCCCGGGCCGAGCCGTTGCAGGTACGCGACGTACAGCAGGAACCCACCGACGCCCGCCAGCAGGCCTACCACCGAATCCCGAGCTGAAGGCCTGACCGCCACTAGGACCACAGCTCCTATGAAGAGCAGTACGTCCAGCACACCGATCACGAAGTAGCTCAGCGCGGCAACCGCTCCGAAGGCTGCCCACGCGAGGAACGCGCCCCAGGCATCCGGTGTCGATCCGCGCCTCATGTGAGCTTCAACCCCAGCCGAACGTCGTCGCAGTAGGAGCATCCGTCGTCCTTGCGGGAGAGCCACTGGCTCCACTTGTCGCGGTCCTTCGAAACCTTGACGAAGAACCGCTCGGCGAACCTGGAGAAAGCCGGGCGCATGAACAGATACGCCCACCCCCGGTAGCGCGCCGTCGCCCACATGCAGGCGATGAACGCATCGGGTCCGATCCAGACCTCCCCTTTGTCGCTGACGACGACCAGCTCGCTGCCCAGCCAGGGCACCGAACCGTATCGCTCACGGGCCAGAGGTGATCTCGAGCCGAGCAGTTCGACCTCGACGAGACAGGGCTGCATCGCGAGCCAGTCCTTGCATCTTTGGCAGAACGCGCACGAGCTGTCGTAGAGGACCGTCAGCCTGACGCCCTGAGTGGGCGCCAGGCTCGGACCTGCGGATGAGGGTGCGTTCATCGCTCAGGCCTCGTCGACGGCCGGAGCCGACGGCATTACGACCCGAGGAGCGATCGGCAGCGGCAGGTGACGCTGTTCGCGCTTCCCGCGGATCTTCCAGAAGACGATGACGTTCACGAAGTGCATCCCGGCGAGACTGACGAGCAGCTTCGCGAGCGCGTTGACGAGGTTCTGAGCGGCCGCGAATCCGTCCATCCCACGCGTAGCCCGGATGATGAACAGCGCGTACCCCAGGTTCAGCATGTAGAAGCCGACGACCAGGAGGTGGTTCACCGCGCTCGCCAGAGCGGGCTTGTCCACGAAGACATCGTTGAGGAAGGCGACCCCGCTGCGGAACAGGGTCTGTGCCAGCCAGGCCGTCAGACCCACCGCCACGAAGACGTAGATCACGTAGACGGCGATGGCATTTCCATCCGTCTTCATCCTTTTCCCCTTCCTTCCTGTGCTCATACTTGAGCGTCTGCTCAAACCTTATGCTCAAGAATCGGGGATGTCAACCGCGGCGCGGACCCTTGGGGGTCTTAGCGACCCTCCTCACGCGCCGCCCGCCTCTGACGTGTGAGCAGTTCTCGAAGGGCCGGGAGGGCCGCCCGATCGCGTGGACGATCGGCGGCCTCTTTGGAACGGATGACATCTGCCAGGGAGGCGACGGGCACGTCGATCCCGTGGATGCGCAGAGAAGCGACGTCGCGCCGCAGGTCCTCGTAGCCCTGAGTTCCGCTCGGCTCGAAGCTGATGTCCAGGTCGCCGAGGGAAGTGGTCAGGTTCCAGATCCGGACCCGAGCCAGCGACTCCGCCGAGTGGTCGAACGGGATACCTTCGGGCTCCCCCGTGACGCGGATCCTCGCCCCCAGTTCCTTCAAAGCAGCCGACAGACGCTCGAGGTTGTCTCTGGCCTCCTCGGGAACGATGTCGACGTCGGTCGTGACGTGCGGGGCTCCGTGCAGAACGGCAGCGAGGCCGCCGACGAGTACGTAGCGGATGCGATGACGGTCGAGGGTCTCCAGGATCGCCTGAGGTTGGAACTCAGCCATCGGCCACGCCCCGGCTGCGCCGACCGGCTTCCAAGAGATCGACACCGGCGATCAGCCTGGACAGGCGCTCTTCGGGAGTCGCTGAAGCGCCACCTTCGACGAGTGTCCAGGCGTCCTCGTCGAGTTGGACGAGGCGGACATCCAGATCGAGTCCGCAGGCGCGGACCAGTGAAAGCGTACGGTCGAAGGTGGGTGAAACCAGCCCGCTCTCGATCCTGGCGACGAGCGGTTGGGAGACGCCGGCGCGGGCTGCAAGCGCGCGCTGGGTGAATCCAGCCCGAAGACGGGCCTCGCGCACGATCTGGCCAGCATCCATACTCAGAGCATACATCACACGCATCTTAACGATGCTTGTAGCGTATGTCTGTGATGCAGCTCACATATCAACCGATAAGGGTTGGGACCCTAGTTTCCGGCCCTCGGCGAGGGCCCGAACGAGATAATCACGGCGACTTGAGGAGCATCCGCGCGATCTCATCCGGCGAGCTGCATCTGGCTACCGGGATGGACATCTCCGACGAGGGTGACCATGTGTACGACGCGGCCGGCGATCGCGTCGAGGTGCGCTTCACGCGTCCTGTTCAGACGGAAGAGGACTGGATCCAACGCGTCTCCTACTGGAGGAGCGCGCTCGAAAGCGGCGGCGTTGCGCTCGGAGCCTTCGATGAGGAGCGATTCGCCGGTCTCGCGGTGATCCGGTTCGACCTCGCCGAAGGGGTCGCGCAACTATTCGCGCTCTACGTCGATCGTGCTCATCGGCGCCGCGGGGTCGGTTCGGAGCTGCTCAAGGCCGCCGAGCGGTTGAGCGCAGATCGGGGAGCCGGAACCCTCTACGTCTCGGCCGTACCGAACGCATCGGCGATCGACTTCTACCTGAGAGCGGGATTCCGGTTCGCGCCCGAGTCCGACCTTCCGCTGCAGCAGCCCCAGGACCTTCGGATGCTCGAACCGATCTGAGGTTCAGATCCGGTACGTGGCGGCGATCTCAGGGCCCATCTGGGTGATCTTCTCGATGCGGTTCCACGGGAACAGGATGCGGATCGCTGCCGCTCCCTCCCCCTGAGTGATCTCGACGCCGTGGTCGGAGGTCTTGACGTCGGAGTCATCGTCGTAGACCGCGCTTTTACCGTCCACGAAATGGATCTCTGTGCGCATCTATCCCTCCCGGTCTGCGTCCCGCAAGTATCTACCCCTCGGCCGCACCGGCGCTAGGGGGCCGAAGGTCTATCGAAGCCAACCCGCCTATCCTTGGGTGCATGGCGACGTATCGGATGGTCGGATCGGTCGACGGGCTCGTCGCGCCAGTGCTGATCGGCGCATTCGACGGATGGATCGACGCGGCGGGCGCAGCCACGGGTGCGGCGAACCACCTCTCGAGTGGCACCGACGTCATCGCTACCTTCGACTCGGATGCTCTCACCGACTACCGCTCGCGCCGGCCGGTCCTCGACGTCATCGACGGAGTCCTGAATCACATCGCTTGGCCGGATGTTTCGATCCGTCGCCGACACGTGAGCGGACGCGACCTGCTCGTACTCGTCGGGCCTGAGCCGGACTTCTCATGGCGCGAACTCGGCAGCGATATCGCCGACCTGGCCCTGCGACTCGGTGTGGTTCAGTGGGTAACTCTCGGTGCCATCCCCGCCGCCACGCCGCACACCCGGACGACCACGGTGTTCGCGACCGCGTCGAAACAGGGACTGCTGCACACCGACGAGGATCAGGGGCCGCAGGGTTTACTGCGGGTTCCCTCCGCCGCGATCTCGGTTGTGGAGATGACGGTCATGGAAGCCGGGATCCCGTCGGTGGGCTTCTACGCGCAGGTCCCTCACTACGTGGGAGGACCGTACTCGGCGGCCTCCATCGCTCTGATCGAGCATCTCGAACGTCACCTGGGCGTCAACGTCGGCCTCGGCTCTCTGCCCGAAGACGCCATGGCACAGCGCCAGCGGCTGGACCTGGCGGTCGCCTCGGACGAGGACACCCGTCAGTACCTGGAGCAACTCGAATCGGCCGCACCCGACGAGAAGCTCCCCTCGGGCGACGATCTGGCCTCCGAGATAGAGCGCTTCCTGAGGGACCAGACCGCCGACTGAGGTCCGATCCGAACTTGAAACCGGCTTAACTCCGGGCACGACGGTTGCTTTCCGGGGCGCCGAAGTTGTTGGATAGCCATCCGGGAACGACGGTAAGGGGGGGCAGGTCATGGACGCGTACGTATTCGTTCGACAGGCAGACGAAGAGACCGTCGGGAGGCTCGTTGGACTCAACGAGGAGACTCCCGGGGAGATCAGGTTCGTAGCGCCGGTCGCCGGCCCGCACGATGCGTTCGTCGCGATCGATGCTCCCTCCATCAGGTCTATACAGCGCATCGTTCAGCGGCGCATCCGAGATGCCGGCGCGCGCGACACCGACACCTCGATCGTCGTTCGAACGTTCCCTCCCATGCCGGTGCCACGCCGCTGGATACCCGTGCTCGCGGTCGAATCGCTCTCGCGGATACGCGTTCAGCCCGGGATGGCCGAACAGGTGCTGGAAGCCGTTGCCGGACTCGATGGAACACTCGGCGTCGCCATCGTCGCCGGCGACTACGACATCCTCTTGGGGATGGGCGGAGACTCCTACGACGAAGTGTCGGACCGGCTCTTGGGTCAGCTCCAGCAGGTTCAAGGTATCCGCGGCACGGTGACGAACTTCATGAGCAACGAGAACGAGTAGCGCCGGATCGGTCGGGGTGGGCGCTGGTCGAACCTGCTCGTCGTGCCACGCGGCCCTTCCTCGCGACGCCCGGATCTGCCCGAGGTGCGGAGAGCCCGCCGCTCCTGCTGAACGCAAGCTCGTGACGGTCCTGTTCGCCGACCTCAGCGGGTACACGGCCTTGGCCGAGTCGCTGGATCCGGAAGAGGTCCATGCCTTCATCAGGCCGGCGATGACCAAGCTGCGCCTCGTAGTGCAGGAGTTCGGCGGCACCGTCCCTCAGGTGATGGGCGACGGCTTCATGGCCGTATTCGGGGTCCCCTCCGGACACGAGGACGACGCCGAACGAGCCGTGCGATCGGCGCTCGCTCTCCGGGACGAGGTCGAGCGACTGAACTCCGAAGCGCCGGCCGGAGCCGTGCACATCCCCGCTCTGCACTCGGGGGTCAACTCCGGCGAGGTACTCGTGGCACCCTCGCGGGAGGCGGGCGGATTCTCGGTAACGGGTGACACGGTGAACACCGCCGCGCGGCTGGCGGGTCTGGCTCGATCCGGAGAGGTGCTGGTGGGAGCGCCGGTCCACGCCCTGACCCGGCACACCATCGAGTACGGCCCGAGGCGCTCACGCAAGGTCAAGGGCAAGGAGGAGGAAGTCACCGTTTACGAGGCGCTCGCCGCCTCTACCAGTGCCCCCGCGGGAAGGCCTCGTCGCGACGGTTCGGTCATCTTCGTTGACCGGACCGAGGCGATCGCACGCCTGGGCCAGGAGGTCGCGCATGTTCGGCGAACGAAGCGATCTCGAGTTCTGGTGATCGAAGGCGATCCGGGGATCGGCAAGTCGCGCCTGTCCGGCGAGTTCAGCCGGCGCGTGGGCGCGCGGGTCACGTGGCTTCCCGGCAGGTGTCCGCCCTACGGACAGCACCTGCCCATCTTCGCGATCGCCGACGCGGTGCGCATCCAGCTGGGCTTGAAGCCCGGAGCTATCCCCGGCAGGGGCGCCGAGGAGGCCGAGCGCGCGTTGGAGCTGAGAGCGCGGGAACTGACGAGAGGAGGAGTAGAGCGTTTCTTAAGGCAGGTCAGCCTCCTGCTGGGTCGCGACGATCGCGCGACACCGCGGGCCATCGGCCGTTCACAGACCGTCGAACCCGCCGCGCGTTCCGTGATCGAGGCCCTCGCCCGAAGGAAGACTGTCGTGGTTCAGATCGACGACCTTCAGTGGGCCGATCCGGACCTGATCGACCTCCTGGAGGAAGCCGCCGCCGACCCCTGGAACGGCCCGATCCTGTTCCTGGGGCTTACCCGGCGCGAACCCGCGCCGACGGTGCGGGGCTCACTGACCATGCATCTGGACTCGATACCCGCGCGGAAGATGCGAACGATGGCCGACTTGATCCTCGGCTCGCGACTGCCCGAGCGCGTTGCCGAGCGACTCGTGCAACGCGCCGACGGCAACCCCCTCTATCTGGAGGAGGGCGCGCGCATGCTGGCTGAGACCGGCGGACTTCGCGCCGTCGCCGGACGATGGGAACTGACCGATCAGGGCGCACTAGATTCGATCCCGGACACCCTGCGCGCGCTCATCACCGCTCGGCTCGACGCACTCGGGCCCGACGCGAGAGACCTGCTCGCGAACCTCGCGGTTTGCGGGGACTCGGCTCCCGCCACACTGGTGAAACGCCTGACCGGGCGGCCGATCACCGCCATCGCCCGAGATCTCGTGGCCCGCGATCTTTTCCTGCCGGTTGAAGGCTCGGAGCTTGCCTTCAAACACCGGTTGATCCGCGACGTTGCATACGAGTCGCTCCCCCGGGCAGAGCGTGCGGCGAAGCACCGGATAGTGGCGGACTGGCTGCGGAGCAGACGTGAGAGCCGGGCCGACGCGGCTGCTCTGGCTCATCACTTCGAGCAAGCCTGGCTCCTGTCTAGAAGCCGCACTGGGCCCGACTCGGATCCCGAAGTCCCCGGTCTGGCGGCCTCCTACCTGAACCGCTGGGGGGCAGTCGCTTTCGCGTTTCAACCTCGACAGGCCGAGGAGATATTCGTGCGAGCGGCGGCGGCCGCGCAAGCGGCTGGAAACACGGCTGCCCTCTCCGAGGCATCGGTCGGCCGAGCCGAGTGCCTTGTGGAGCTGGCCCGACACCCCGAGGCCGATCTCGAGGCCGGGCACGCCCTCGAACTGGCGGAAACGATCGGCCGGCAGGACCTTCGCGCGAGAGCGCTGCTGACCCTTGGCCGATCCAACTCCGACATCGCCAACATCGACCTCGCCCGGCGTCAGCTCGATGAGGCGCTAACGATGTTCGAAGCCGCGAAGGACACCCAAGGAAGGGCGTGGACCCTGCAGCGGATGTCCGAAGCCGTCCGATTCGAGGGCATAGCACCGCAGGTCGATCTCCTGCGGCGCTCCCTCGCCCTCTTCGTTAGATCGCGAGACGTCTTCGGCCGGATGACGGTCTTGCTCGACCTGGCATATCTGCTCTCGATAGTCGGTGGCGAAGAGTTCGACGAACACATCAGACAGGCGCGAGAGATAGCCGAGGAGCAAGGAGACGAGCGATCGCGGGCCAACCTGCTTCGAACGAGCGCCTACAACTCCTACTACTCCAGGATGTTCCGTGCGGCCATCCGCGATGCCAGGGCAGCCCAACCGCTGGCACATGAGGCCGGCGACAGATGGGTCGAGGCGGACAGCCTGCTGATCGAAGCACTCGCCGGGGGAGTCGCGCTGCCTCCGGAGGAGGCCGAGCAGCTGTCCCGAAAGGTGATCTCGATCGCCGACCGGGCGGGAGCGCGCCATCTCCGCGCGATGGGTGTTCTGGCGAGCGCACGCCCGGCCCTGCGAGCTGGGCGCCCGGACCTTGCGAAGCGGCGCCTGACCCAGGCCCGCAAGATCCTCATCGAGGTCGGGGCCGAAGCCGAGACCGCGGAGGTCGACCTCATCGAGGCCGAGGTGTTCTTGGCCGTGGGCGACCCCAGGGCGGCTGGCTCGGCCTCACGGGCCGAAGAGGCCGCGCGCGCCGGCGGCTGGACCCTGCTCGAGGTCTGGGCCGCGGAGCTGCACGCGCGGGCACTTCGGGGCCTTCAGACTTAGACCCTCGATCGCCGAAGTTATCTGCGACGGGGGTGGCCCATGCCGCGCAGCAGGCTCAACCAGAAGACCAAGCGATACCGGGCCGCGCTAGTCGAGGCGGGCAGGACCGGCCTGCCCATCGAGGACATCTTCGGCGCCGGCGAATCGCGCTACGAATGCGAGCTGGCGCGATCACTGGAGTTCTCAGATGACCTGGAACCGCGCCGACGCCTGGCCACCGAACGCGCGGCCTGGCTCAACGAGGGCCGCTTCTCCCGCCGCGAGTTCATGCGGACGGCCGCGATCTTGGGGGCGGGAGCCGCGCTGCTTCCGCTCACGCGGGGGCGTGCTGCGTCGCAACCTCGAGTCGTCGTCGTGGGCGCCGGGTTCGCCGGACTCACAGCCGCCTATCGCATCCAACAGCTGCGCGGCTGGCAAGTGGCCGTCTACGAGGCCCAGCACAGGGTCGGTGGTCGCGCCCGCACGATCCGCACACTCGCCCGTGGCCAGTACACCGAGGCAGGTCCTTCGGGGATCAGCTCGAACGAGGACGTGATCCAGGGTCTGCTCAGGGAGCTCGGGCTCTGGCCGATGGTCGACACCTGGCTCCGCTACCCGGGCGGGCACGAGCGCTACTGGTTCCAGGGCCGCTTCTGGACCTGGGCCGAGCTGAAGGTCGGTATCGCCCAGATCCACAACCGGGGCTGGAAGGCCTGGCGTGCGATCGGTCACCACATCCCTACCTTCGATGACAACAACGCGGCCGCGCGCACCTACGACGCGATGTCGGTCGCGGACTTCCTCGACACCGAAACGGACTACGGCACCTCTACGCCGGCGGGCGCCTACGTCGCGAACGATCTCGGAGTCGAGTACGGCGGCAGCGCCGATCTGGCTTCCTCCATCCATCAGATCCTTGAGGAGGGAACCATCTGGAGAGGCGGCGGCTACGACGAGCGCTACGCCGTACCGGGCGGCAACGACACCCTGGCGACGGCGCTGAAGAGGCACCTTCAGCCCGGGAGCCTGCACCTTGGACACCAGCTCGTTGCCCTGAGGCAGCGAGCGGACGGAAAGGTCGTGCTGACCTTCGACACCGGAGGAGGCGCCACCAGCGCCGTCGTCGCCGACAAGGCGATCCTGACCCTGCCGGTAACCACACTCCGCGATGTCGACTGCAGCGCAGCGGGTTTCGGCGCCGCAACTAGGCGCTGGATCGCGCAGGAAGCCCTCGGGAACACAACCAAGTTCAACTTCCAGTTCCACGGTCAACCCTGGAAGCTATCGAGCAGCACCGGCGACGCGGTAAGTGATCTGGTGACTCAAGCCGTCTGGCAGGCGAGCTACCTGGCCAGGGACCCGTCGGTCCTCGTGTTCATGAACAACCGCGACTACGGAGCGACGCCGGCTCACGGCCTGGCCGCCGGCGCCGTCTTGTCCGACGCTCTCGCCGCGGTCGACACGATCTTCCCCGGCAGCGCGGCTGAAGCGATCGCCGGACAGACCTACGTCGACAACTGGTCGAACGATCCCTGGGTCAAGGGCAGCTACTCCTACTGCCGGACGGGAGGGTTCACTTCCTTCGAGGGGGTCCAGGGCAGGCACCAGGGAAACGTCCACTTCGCGGGAGAGGCAACCGCCACATACATCCATAGCGGAACCATGAACGGCGCGGTCGAGTCGGGCTTCCGCGTGGCTCGCGAGGTCACCTAGCGAGCCGCTAAGCTGCCCCGCATGTCCGCCGACAAGGCCTCGCCTCCCACCGCCCGTACGCAGGTCAAACGCCTGCCCGAGTTGGGCGTCTACGACCCCGAGAGCATCGCCGCCATCTTGGACGAGGCCCTCATCTGCCACGTCGGGTACTCCACCGAGCAAGGCCCTCGGGTCATCCCGACGATCCACGTTCGGATCGGAGACGTCCTCTACTTCCATGGATCGGCCGCCAGCCGAACGCTGAAGGCTCTGAGGGACGGCATCGACGTGTCCGTGTGCGTAACCCTTATCGACGGCATCCGCTTCGCCCGATCGATGTTCGAGCACTCGATGAACTACCGGTCGGTGATCGTCTACGGCACGGCGCGTGAGGTCACCGACCCGGCCGAGCTCGAGGTCGTCGCGCGCGCGATAACGAACCACGTCGCCGAGGGACGGGGCCAGGACTCGCGCATGCCCAGCGCCGAGGAGCTCAAGCAGACGCTCTTCCTGGCGCTGCCGCTCGCCGAGGCCTCCGCCAAGGTCTCGACCGGTCAGGCTGAGGATCCCGAGCAGGACTACGCAGGCACCTACTGGGCCGGCATCCTTCCCATATCTCAGACCTACGGCAATCCGATCCCCGACCCCCTGCTCAAGGAGGGCATCCCGACTCCGGGATACGTCACGGACTACCGGCGACCCGGGCGCTAGCCCCTCGTGACCGAATCCACGCTCCGAGTCAACGTCCGCGCGATGCCGCGCACCGCCTGGATCTTGTTCGGGGGCAGCTTCATCAACCGCTTCGGCACATTCGTGCTCCCTTTCCTTGTTCTCTACCTGAGAGATCTCGGATATTCGGCGCCGCAGGCCGGGATCGCCGTCGCTATGTACGGAGTCGGCGGCATCGGAGCGGTATCGATCGGAGGACTTCTCGCCGATCGCATCGGCCGGCGGAACTCGGTCGCCCTTTCGATGTTCGGTTCGGCCGCATCGACCCTGGCCCTTTCACAGGCGAGCACCTTGGGCATGATCTTGCCGCTGACGGCCCTCGTGGGTTTGTTCGCCGAACTGTACCGTCCGGCGAGCTCGGCGCTGATCGCGGATCTGATCCCGGCCGAGCAGCGTGTGACCGCGTTCGCGCTCTACCGCCTGGCGGTGAACGCCGGGTGGGCTTTCGGGCCGGCGATCGGAGGGCTCATGGCCTCGCGATCGTTCTTCGTCCTCTTCGCGGCCGACGCGGCCACGTCGGTCGCGTTCGGCGTCGTCTCGCTTATAGCTCTGCCCCACGGCGTTCGAAGCGCGCGCGTCGACGAGCGCCGAGGAGAAGCCACGAAGTCGCTCCTGGCGGATCGAGGCCTGCTGCTCTTCCTGGCCGCCATCTTCTGCGCCGCCGTCATCTACATGCAGGCGCTCACGACCTTCGCCCTGCACGTGACCGCGAGTCGGCTCTCGAACGAGACGTACGGACTGTTGTTGTCCCTGAACGGGGTCATCTGCGTCATCGCCGAACTTCCGATGTCGGCCTGGACCCAGCGGCATCAGGCCGCCAGGATGGTCGCCCTCGGCTCGTTCCTACTCGGCCTCGGGTTCTTCCTCGTCGGCTTCGCCCGTACAGTCCCTGCGCTCGTGGTGTGCGTCTTCATCTACACCTTCGGGGAGATCATCGAGTCCCCTCCGGCCAGCGCCTTCATCGCTGAGCGTTCGCCCGAGCACCTGCGAGGCCGCTATCAGGCCGCCTTCGGGATGATGTTCGGTATGGCCGCCATCGTCGGGCCAGTGGCGGGCACGGCCGTCTTCCACGCACGGCCGCAGGCCGTATGGATAGCCTGCGGCGCTCTGGGGCTGGCGTCCGCCGCCCTGGCCATGCGAGCCGGCCGCCATCCCCTTCCCGCCTAGGATCAGATCTCAACCCAGGTTGACGCTTACCCCGGATAGCGGTTAGATATATCAAAGCGATATATAGGACCGATATATCGACCCGGAAGTAACCAGGGAAGGAAGCCCACCGCCACATGCTAGAACTCGCGATCTTGGGGCTGCTCAAGGAGCAGTCGATGCACGGCTACCAGCTCTCCAGGGAGCTCAGCGACTCGCTGGGAGGCTTCTGGAGGGTCTCCTACGGCTCGCTCTATCCGACGCTGCGCCGCCTCGAGGCCGATGGGGCCATCGAGTCGGCGGCCGGACCGCAGGAGCGCGGCCGGCGCAAGAACACCTACACCATCACCGAGAAGGGCGAGAAGCTCTTCTTCGAGCTGCTGCAGGAGACGCCGCACGACAACTCGACGGAGGACACCCGTTTCAGGGTGCGCCTCGCGTTCTTCCGCTACCTGCCGCCCGAGACGCGCATCCGCCTGCTGGAACGCCGGCGCGCGACCCTCGAGGATCGGCTCAGCACCATCAAGGACTCACTGCGCGGCACCCGCGAGCGGGTAGACACCTACACCCTCGCGCTGATGGAGCACGGACGCAGCGCAACTGAGTCCGACATCGCTTGGCTCGAGGGCCTCATCGCCGCCGAGCGCGTCACGGGAACGTCGAAGGCTCGGAACACATCAACCCGAGGGGGAACGAAGCGTGCCAGGGAACCGCGGGCGCTTCGCCGAAAGGAGCACACGTCATGAGCAAGGTCCGACTCGCGATCGTGGGCGTGGGGAACTGCGCTTCCTCGCTCGTCCAGGGTTTGGAGTACTACAAGGACGCGAGCACCGAAGATCGCGTCCCCGGCCTGATGCACGTCGACCTCGGCGGATACCACGTCCGTGACATCGAAGTCGTGGCCGCGTTCGACGTCGACGCTAAGAAGGTCGGCACCGATGTCTCCGAGGCCATCTACTCCGAGCCCAATAACACCGTCCGTTTCGCCGACGTTCCTCTAACGGGCGTCACGGTCTCGCGCGGGCGCACCCTCGACGGGCTGGGCACTTTCTACCGAGAGGTCATCACGGAATCAGATCAGCCCGAGGCCGACGTCACGCAGATCCTTCGAGATGCTCGCGTCGATGTTCTCGTCTGCTACCTGCCCGTCGGTTCGGAGGAGGCCGCGCGCTTCTACGCGCAGTGCGCTCTAGACGCCAAGGTCGCGTTCGTCAACTGCCTGCCGGTCTTCATCGCATCGGACCAGGCCTGGGCGCGCAGGTTCGTCGAGGCCGGAGTTCCGATCGTGGGCGACGACATCAAGTCCCAGGTCGGCGCGACCATCGTCCACCGTGTCTTGGCCAAGCTCTTCGAGGACCGCGGCGTGAAACTCAACCGGACCTACCAGTTGAACTTCGGCGGCAACATGGACTTCATGAACATGCTCGAACGACAGAGGCTGGCTTCCAAGAAGCTTTCCAAGACCCAGTCGGTGCAGTCCCAACTGGAGAAGCCGCTGGACAAGGCGAGCATCCACATCGGACCCTCGGACCACGTCCCCTGGCTCGAGGACCGCAAGTGGGCGCAGATCCGCCTGGAAGGTCAGTCATTCGGCGACGTGCCCTTGACCATCGAGCTCAAGCTCGAGGTCTGGGACTCTCCCAACTCGGCAGGCATCGTCATCGACGCGGTTCGGGCGGCCAAGCTTGCCCTGGACCGCGGAGTGGGGGGACCGCTCATCGGACCCAGCGCCTACTTCATGAAGAGCCCTCCGGTGCAGTTCTCCGACGAGGCCGCTCGCGAGATGGTCGAGGAGTTCATCCTCGGCAACGGCGCTTCCAAGTCGGCGGACTGGACCGCGTTCTTCGACAACGCTTCTGCCTGAGCTCCTCGCGATAGGGCCGGGGCCCGTCCCCGGCCTTTCGCGTTCCCGGACCTAGGATGCCCGCATGAGCAGCGGAACCATCGACAAGGCGCGAGACGCCTTGCAATACGAGGATTTCCGGCGCCTCTTCTTCATCCGCATGGCTTCACAGTTCGCCGACGGCGTCTTCCAGGCGTCACTCATCTCCTCGGTCGTCTTCTCGCCGGAGAACCAGAGCACGACGGTCGGACTGCTCAAGGCCTCCCTGATCCTGTCCCTGCCGTTCTCGATCATCGGACCCTTCACGGGAGTGTTCATCGACCGCTGGCGCCGGCGCCGCATCTTGACCATCGCGCCCTGGATCCGCGTGGCCCTGGCCGGACTCATCCTGTTCGATCCGTCCGAGGCGGCCATCCTGTTCTATTCCGGAGCTCTGGGGGTGCTGTCGGTCAACCGCTTCTTCCTGGCTACCGCTCAAGCCGCCGTTCCGAGGATGGTTCCGACCCAAGATCTTCTGACGGCGAACTCCATGGCCACCGTCGGAGGAACCGTCGCACTGCTGGGCGGGGTCTTCGCCGGAGGTCAGCTCGCCGACCACTTCGGGAGCGTTCCGCTCGTCATCACTTCTGGATGCCTTTGGATGTTGGCCTCCTGGATAGCCTCGCGCATACGCAGCGACCTGGCGCCGCTGACACTGCCCGAAGATCCGGGCCTGCTGGCGCATCAACTCAGGAGAGTGCTCGTCGAGTTCGCAGATGGGATGGGCCGTCTCGTGCACACCCCGCGCGCTCTCGGACCGATCACATCGATCATGCTCGACCAGATCGGCCAAGGGATGATCTTGACCCTATCCCTGGTCGTGTTCCGCGAGCGTTTCAAAGAGGGCGTCGGTTCGTTCTCCTGGCTGATCGGGGCCGGCGGCGTCGGTGTCTTCGTCGGCCTTGCGACCGTCGGACTGCTCGAGAAGCGCTTCTCGAAAGAGAGGATCGTCGCAGGCTCCTTCCTGGCCGGAGGGGCCGCCCTGATCGCGGTCGCCTTCCACATCACAGGGGTGACCGTTCTGATCGCCAGTTTCGCTACAGGCCTGACCTTCGCCTGGAAGAAGGTCCCCATCGACACGATGGTCCAAGAGTCGCTGCCCGACGGCTACAGGGGCCGGGTCTTCGCCGTCTACGACGTCGGCTACAACCTCGCGAGGCTCCTAGCGGCCGGGATGGCCGTCCCCCTGATCCCGGCCCTGGGTGACTCAGGAGCCGTGGCCGCGATCGGGATCGCGTTCATCCTTTGGACCCCAGTCCTTCCTCGTTGGATCGCGCGGAGTCCGGAGCTCTCGGTCGTCTTCACGGCGGAAGTGGCCACCTCGATCCTATGGGGAGGGGTCCGGGAGAAGGTCGAGGTGCTCGAGTCGGGCCTGAAGGAGGGCCGGACGTCGCTGCGCCTCGAACTCGAGGACGGGACCGTGCTAGACGTCAGCAGAACCGAGGCAGGCGATGCTTGGCGATTGGATGCCGAGGTGCGTTCACCGTAGGCACGAGCCGGGCACGCGCCGCCTACATGGTTATAACTACCTAGTCCCGGGGAGCTATCTTTCGCATGTCTGCGGTATTCACGCCTGACGAAACAGGTACGACACTGTGACCTCAAGCAAGAGGGGTCGGAGGCGGAACATGGGTCACGAGACGCACAGGGCGGGAACCACCCAGGGGTGCAAGGAGTGCACGCAGCTCGCTTACGAGCCGAGCTGGTACGCCACCCTCCTTGCCACGGTCATGAATCGTCACCTCGTCGTGGAAGTCGACGACGTCGAGATGAGTGAGTCCTCGGTCTTATGTGAGACCGGGTCGCTATCGAGCTCAGTCCGGCGAGCACCGCTGAGCTAGATGGCGCGCAGACCGGCTGCGATCCGGAACCCCCTCTCGGATGGCAAAGCCGGACCAGGCGGATGGCGGGTGCGTGGTCCGCGGAAGAGGCCGAGCCAACGGGCCAGGCTCGAGGCCTTCCGCGACAAGATCCGCACCCGCCCCGCCGTTCCAGCACCGTTCGAGCGCTAGGCTGGCAGCACCACCATGGGAAGGCGCCTGCCATGAGGAAGACGCTTGCAGCGATAGTCATCGGATCGGCGATGCTCGGACCGGCCTGCACGAAGACCGGCTCCTCCAGCCAGGCGATCGCCTCTCCCGCCCCGGCCCCGAGCGCACCGGCTTCGAGTACTCCCGGCTCCCCCTCGGCGTCGCCGACCACTTCCACCGGTGTGATCGAGGACGGCCGCTCGTTCGTGTTCCTCAAAGCGGTCGCGAACCTGGACACGACGCCTAACCTGACGTTCGACCTCGGATACTTCCTGACCGGCGAAGAGGCGAACCAGGCCGCGGCCGATCGCGGCGATGAGGTTCCGGTCCCCAACGACTACTACATCATCAACGACAACCCGAAGCTGCGAACCGTGCCGATCGACCCGGCCGCAGAGATCCTCGTCTACGACTGGGCCAAGTGCTGTGATTCCTACACGTCCATAACGCTGGAAAGGTTCGCGGGCTACGCGGCCGATCCGACGAGGCGCTTCCACGGCATCTCCAGCCCGCACTGGATCACCGTCGAGAACGGCGTCATCGTCAAGATCGAGGAGCAGTACCTGCCGTAGGGGATCATCGAAGGAAGCCGTTCACCACCAGACCCGCACCCGCCGCCGTAACCACCACCGGCACGATCTTCCACTTGAATCTCCACAGGCCGATGAACGAGACCGTGGCGACGGCAAGCGCGAACGGATCGACGCTCGACCACTGGGGTGAAGGGACCGGGCCACCGAGGATACGCACGGTATCCACCCGATCGAACAGCGTGTGAGCCCCGAAGAAGACGGCCAGGTTGGCCACCACCCCGACGATCGCCGCGGTTATCGTTTCAAGGGCCGCTGCAAGCCGCCGGTTCCCGCGCAGTTTCTCGATGAACGGTGCGCCGAGGAAGATCCAGACGAAGCACGGCGCGAACGTAGCCCACGTGGCGACCACCGCTCCGAGCGTTCCGGCCACCAATGGAGACAGTTCGCCGGGGTGTTGATAGCCGGCGACGAAGCCAACGAACTCGACCACCATGATGAGAGGTCCCGGAGTCGATTCGGCCAGGCCCAGCCCGACCACCATCTGACCGGGAAGGAGCCACTTGAATTGTGAGACCGCGGCGACGTTGATGTAGGACAGGACCGCGTAGGCGCCACCGAAAGTGACGAGAGCCGCCTTCGAGAAGAACCACCCCTCCTGCGTAAGGGTGTCGGCCCCTCCACGCCACATGGCCAGCAAGACGAGGGGCACGAGCCACAGGACGAGCCCGATCACGAGCACCCGAAGGGCGCGAGCCGCTGATGGCCTCACGTGATCGGGGAGTGAGCCCTCGTCGCTGATGGCGACCTGGGCGTTCTCCTGCAACTCGTGTCCCACGCCCACCGCGAACATCTCCGGCCTGAGCGCTCCCCCGATGAGGCCGAACGAGCCCGCGCCCAGCACGATAAGCGGGAATGGAACGTGCCCCAGGAAGATCGCTGCGAACGCCGCGACGGCGACCGCGATCATCAGAGGGTTCGCCAGGGCCTTCTTGCCGATCCGGATCACCGCGGAAGCCACGATCCCGATCACAGATGCCGCCAGCCCCGAGAACACCGCGCTCACCCAGGCGACGTCCCCGTGCGAGGCGTACGCCCACGAGAGCCCGAACATCAGGAAGAAGCTGGGAAGGACGAACGCGATCCCTGCGACGAGCCCCCCACGAACCTTGTGCAGCAACCACCCGATATAGATAGCCAACTGCTGAGCCTCGGGCCCGGGGAGCAACATGCAGTAGTTCAGAGCATGCAGGAACCGCCCGTTGGAGACCCACTTCCGGCGCTCCACGATCTCCTCGTGCATGATCGCGATCTGCCCGGTAGGCCCGCCGAAACTGATGAATCCCAACTTCACCCAGAAACGGGCGGCCTCGCGAAAGGTAACGCCATGCTCCTCCACGCGGGCCAGGCTACAGGGACGGCCGACGCCGAGAACTCAGATGAACAGGGAAACCGCGGCGTCCCGCATCTCGGCGATAGCGGTGGCCGCCCCGATCGGCTCCTCGAGCCCGTCGAGCAGGTCTTCGCGCTTGAGTCCGAGCAGATCCATCGTCATCTGACACGGGATCAGGCGAACGCCCAGTTCCTGAGCCGTGGCGATCAGCTCCTGCGGCTCCGGCACGTTCTTGTCCTGAGCGAGCTTCTTGAACATCGCGGGACCGACGCCTCCGAAGTGATAGCGAGATAGCTTGGCCTTGTCCGCGGAGCCGGCATTCATGGCGGACATCATCTTCTGCATCCAGTTCTCGCCGGTGATGCGAACGCCGGGTTTGACGATGGCGAAGAGCCCCCAGAACGTGAAGAAGACGCTCGACTCCATCCCGCTGGCGGCGGCGGTGGTCGCAAGGATCGTGGTGGGCCAGATGCGATCCAGGTCGCCGCCCCAGGCGATGATCGTCAACTTGTTCTTCTTCTTGATCTCGGCCCGGTCGCTCGACTCCAGCTCCTCGATCCTCGCAAGCATGTCGGCGAGCTGAAGATCGCGCGCCGTCTGATCGAGCTCGGATACCGACATGTCAGACCTTCCTGATCACGTATCGGTACTCGCCGTCGGCCTCATCGGCTTCGAGCAGTTCATTGCCCGAGATGCTGGCCCAGCTGGGGACGTCGGACTTGGATCCCGGGTCGGTAGCCAGCAGCTCCAACAGGTCGCCGCGCTCGGATCCCTTGAGAGCCCGGGCGAGCGTCACAAGCGGGCCGGGGCAAGACTGGCCTCGAGCATCGACTGTGCGGGTGATGACATCCATAGGAGGTACCTCCGAAGGTCGAAAGGGGAGTGAAGCGGGAGTATCTGAGCGGCGAGCGCGCTTTAGCGGCTGCCGTCCCCGTGTAGGCCTGGACAGCAGATGCGGTCGGGGATCATGGCCCCCACGAGTCCTTGCTCACGTGTGCAGATCATTTGCAGGTGCAAATCTTAAGGTAGAACCGGGTTTCGGCACAACCCGCCCGAGCTTGAGCTTTCAGGGCGGATCGGGCGTGCTGAAACAACCCTGAGAGCTCCCCAGCTGCCTGAGACCCTCCAGATCCCCCGATCCCCAATCCGTCGCCCCTCCGCCGGAGCGACCCATCAGCTCACCGGCTACGTCGGCGTGACCGAGCCCCATGACGTGGCCAAGCTCGTGCTGAACCACCAGCCCCAGGTCTCCCGGGTACTCGAATCCGTGGCGTCCCTGGTACTTCGAGTTGATAGAGATCTCCCCGCTCACGTACTGCAGCGGGCTCGAACCGGCGGGGCTATACAGAGGAAGCCCCAGGCCGAGTGCATAGTCCCCAGGTTTGCCGAACCGGATCTGGCTGTCGTTAGGGTCGACCCAGGCGATCAGGACCGGCGCCCACTGGTCCCCGTATCTCTTCGGTTGATAGACCTTGCGCAGTTGGCCGGGAGTCTCCCTCGTCTGTCCGTCGTAGACGAAATAGATGCCCGTGGCCTCGGACACGTGCTGAACGGCCCCCTTCACATCGGCCAGCGCTCCTTCTGGGGCCAGCTCCAGGTTCACGACATAGTGGATCGAGTTGCACGGGTTCCAGCGGACCGGCTCGCCGTCGAAGACCCTCAGGAAGGTGTAGTGCCTCTGACGTGTCTGGCCTTGCGGTCCGAAGCCGTCGATCGCACCGACTATCAGGCCGACGACGAGAAGGACCGCGCTTATCGATACCAGTACCGTCGGCACCCTGGACCGGCCGGGAGGCCGGCCCGGCGGAGGGAGCGGAAACGGAGGGGGCGCGTAGGCGACCGCACCTGCATCCGGCCGGATAGGGACCCAGGGAGGTTGGGAACCCATCGCCTATATCTCCTGGTTGTACCAGGTGCCTCCGGAGCCGGAGTAGCTGAACCCGGCTCCCCAAACGGCGAAGGTCATCATCAGGCAAGGATGGCCGCGCGAGGACTCCTTCGCAACCCCCGTCACAGACGGCGGCGTCGATGGGGCGGCCAGTAGACGGCAAGTAGTTTGGCCTTGATCTCGTCTCGGGTAACCGGACCGAACTGGCGGGAGTCGGTCGAGGAGCTCGTATGGTCACCCTCGACCCAGAACTCGTCCGGACCCAGGATGCGATCACCCGAGACCATCTCGCCGGGCAGGGCCGCCACCCGCTTGACCATCTCGTACCCCGGCCTGCCTGGATGCTCCACGACGACGACATCTGCCTTCCGAACCCTGCCGATCGCGGCCGCTATCGCCCAGTCGCCCGGGACCAAGGTCGGCGCCATGCTGGCGCCCTCGATCTGGACCCGGAACGGCCGGCGGCGCCAAGCCGCCAACCCCACCACGAGCGCGACGGTCACTGCGGCAGCACTCACCGCAACCCGATTCCTACCTCGGTGGTAGGTTTCTGGGGACTCGTCAGAAGGAGGCGGTTCCATGTTCGGAAGTCTGCTCAAGCCCAAGAGGGTAGTCCACGCCCACTGCGATCTTCCCTGCGGGATCTACGACCCGGCGCAGGCACGGATCGAGGCCGAATCGGTGAAGGCCTGCCAGGAGAAGTACTCCGGGTCAGAAGATGCCAACCTGCGCGCCCGCGCCGTCGCGATCAAGGAGGAGCGCGCCGACATGGTCAAGGAGCACCTCTGGGTGCTCTGGACCGACTACTTCAAGCCCGAGCATCTGGAGAAGCACCCGGACCTTCACGAGAAGTTCTGGAACGCGACCAAGCTAGCCGGTGCCGCCAAGAAGTCCGAGGATCCGGCGCAGGGCCAGCAGTTGCTCGACTCGATCGATGAGATCGCCAAGATCTTCTGGGAGACCAAGAGCTAGCGGCCTTCCGCGCGAACGACGACGGCGGGGCCTTTCGGCCCCGCCTTCTGCATGGTCGGCGCCCTCTGACGCCGGGCGGGATCTAGCCGCCGTCCTTCGGGCAGGAGAGCGTGATCGACTTGAAGACCGGGAACTCATCGCTCGGATCGAACGGATAGAACTGCACCTCCGCGATGTCGAACCCTTCGAGCAGGTCGGCGGTCGTTGCCGGACCCTCGCAGTCGCCTCCGAAGGAAAGCTCCGTGTCGGCATTCACCACGCCGACTATCGGCCAACCGACCGAACTTTCGAACAGTAGGAGACCGTTCTTCGGCGTGAACGAGATGATGGTTCCGACGAAGCCCTTGCCGTCGCCGTCCTCGCCCTCGTCGCAGACACCGTCTCCATCGCCGTCATCGTCTCCATCGTCGATGCCGTCGTCGTCGGAGTCTTCCTCCGTCGGATCGGTGTCGAAGCCGTGAACCTCGTCACCGTCGTCCAAGCCATCGTGATCGGTGTCGCCCGAATGCGGCCGCGTACTGTTGCGGAACTCACCCAGGTTGATCAATCCATCGTGGTCGGGATCGCGCTGGGCATCCTTGAAGTGCATCCGGAGCCCGTGGTTCTTCTCCCATGTGTTCGGGATCCCGTCGCGATCCGAATCCGCGGGCTTGCGGTGACCACCCGCCGCCGAGGCCGAGCCACTGCCCAGTGTGAGCAGAGCGGCGATCATGCAGAGCACGATCGTCACGCCCATCCCACGCCGTCCCGGCCGAGTACCGATTTCCATTCCGAACCCCCTCTTTTCCGTCCGTCCTTACCCATGGGTATCGGCAGGAAGGGCGACCGGCGCCCACGGCCGAACGGCGGTAGCCGGAACGGACGCGGGGGATGCCATGCGGGACCCGCGGGCGATGAGTTCGAAGACCTGTGACTGATAGCCTCGCGGACCGTGAAGGACATCGGTCTGGTGGGTATGGCGTTCAGCGGCAAGTCCACCTTGTTCACGGCCCTCACGCGCTCGGGTTCCCATGCCGGCCAGGCCAACGTGGCGGTCGTGCCCGTGCCCGACGGGCGCCTCCAGGTGCTCACCCAGATGGAGCGTTCGAAGAAGACGGTGCCGGCACAGGTCCGCTTCCTCGACGTTCCCGGCGGCGTCACTTCCGCCCAGGGGATCGCGAAGCTGCGCGAGGTCGAGGCTCTCGCACTGGTCGTCAGGTGCTTCGGCTCGGACGCTTCCCCGGGGGCGGAACTGGCCGCGATCCGGACCGAACTTCTGCTGGCCGACCTGGCCGTCGTCGAGTCGGCGCTACAGAAGGCCGAGAAGCGCGCCAAGGGGAAACCGGCCGCCGACGTTGATGCCCTGCGGCGAGCCTTCGAAGCGTTGTCGGCCGAGAAGCCCCTCCGCGAAGCGGGCGTCACCGCCGAAGACGCAGCCGAGCTCCGCGGCATAGCTCCGTTGACCCTGAAGCCCGAGGTAGTCGTCGCCAACCTGGAGGAGGGGGCCGACGTTCCCGCCGAGCTGACGGGCGCCGTCGGCGTCTACGCGTCCATCGAAGCGGAGACAGCCGAGATGGATGCGGACGAAGCCCGCGCGCTGCTTGAGGAGTTCGGCGTCGCCGAGCCCGGCCTGAAGAAGGTCATCGCCGCTTGTTACAGCGCGATAGATCTGATCACGTTCCTGACGACCGGTGAGGACGAGACCCGGGCCTGGGAGGTGCGCCGAGGCGCGAAGGCTCCCGAGGCCTCAGGGGTGATCCACACCGACCTGGAACGGGGCTTCATCCGCGCCGAGGTGATCGGCTACGACGAACTGGTCGCGCAAGGTTCGATGGAGGCGGCCAAGGCCGCCGGCAAGATCAGGGTCGAGGGCAAGGACTACGTCGTCGCCGAGGGCGACATCCTGCACGTCCGCTTCGCCGTGTAGCGCCCGGAGCTTAACGACAGTCACAAGTAGCTTTCTCTTGTGGTGAAGGCCCTGAACCCTGTAGTTTGGGCGATCATGCAGGGTCGCTACCGCATAGGAGAGGCCGCGGGGATGCTCGGGGTTCGAGTCGAGACGCTCCGGCGCTGGGAGCAGGAAGGCAAGCTGAAGACCTCGCGCACGCAAGGGGGGCAGCGGCTCGTTCCTGCCGCCGAGGTTGCACGCCTCCTGTCCGAAGCTCGCCCGGCGCGGCCGATTGCACAGGCGTCTCAGCGGAACCGATTCGCCGGAGTCATCACCGAGATCAAGCGCGACAAGCTCGCCGCAACCGTCGAGATACAAGCGGGGCCCCACCGCGTACTCGCGTTCATCACCCGGGAAGCGGTCGATCAGATGGGATTGAAGGCGGGCATGCAGGCGGTCGCCGCCGTCAAAGCCACGAACGTGACGATAGAGCTCCCCGGATGAGTGCGGTCCCCGCGAGAGCCCCTCGCGGTCGCTTCGCGGTTGGGCTCGGAGAGGCCGCGGGCGCCATTGCCGATCTCGGGATCTTCGTTCCCCTTGCGACCGCGCTGATCCTGGTCAACGGTCTCGACGCCACTTCGGTCTTGGTGTGCGCGGGCCTTCTGGTGATCGCCTCCGGCGCTTACTTCAAGATCCCGTTCCCCGTGCAGCCTCTAAAGGCGTTGACCGCCGTCGCCGTCGCCGGCCAGCTGGCACCCGAGGTGATCCATGCCGCGGGATTGGAGATCGCGGCGTTCCTCCTGCTGCTGTCGATCCGCCACGTCGCCGACGCGGTCGCGCGGATCTTCACCAAACCCGTCGTCAGGTCGCTGCAACTGGGGGTCGGCGCGCTCTTGCTGATCACGTCCTACAAACTGATCGACAACCCCCCGGAGGTCTTCGTCTCCACCCCCGAGACACCCTGGCCCTGGATCTTGATGCTCGCCACTTTCGCAGGGGTTGTGGTCTCCGCAAGGACGAAGCACTACTGGCTGGCCCTGGTCATCCTAGGAGGAGGCGCCGCCGTGGTCGTGCTCACCGCGAGTCCGCACCTTTCCGGCCCCGGATTCTCGCTGCCGGTTATAGCGGTTCCCGGCCTGCACTCCTTCAGCGCCGCTTTCTTCCTCTTGGTGGTACCTCAGCTTCCGCTCACTTTCGGCAACGCGGTGGTAGCCACGAACGACCTTGCCCACGAGTACTTCGGCGATGCCGCCGAAGGCGTTACTCCCGGCCGGGTCTGTCTGTCTTCGGGCATCGGCAACGCGGTTTCGGGGCTGCTCGGCGGGATGCCCATGTGTCACGGGGCCGGGGGGCTGACCGCCCACTCACGCTTGGGCGCGCGGACGGCCGGCATGAACCTGATCTTGGGATCGGTGCTGCTGGCCCTCGGTCTGTTCTTCGGCTCGCAGGTGCCCGTGCTGCTCGGCTTGCTGCCGGTCTGGGCGCTGGGTGGGTTCCTCGTGTACGCCGGGCTCAGACACGCATGGCTGGCCAGCGACCTGCGAGGGGCACACCTGGTGATCGCGATCGTCTCCGCGGGACTCGGAGCATGGTTCGGGAACCTTGCGATAACCGCCGCGGTCGCCCTCGTGGCGACGCACTCGATCGATCACGCCGCGAAGTCTCGCCCCGCCGGTACCCTTTCCCGGTGAAGACCAGTCCTCCCGCCGAAAGCGTCGAACCCGAGGATCACTCGGAACCGCAGCCCGATCTCAAAGACAGACCCGGGGGCCCGCTCCAGTTCATGCGGGAGCTGCCAGGGCTGTTGCTCATGGCGCTGGTGCTGGCGATCCTCATCAAGTCCTTCCTCTTCCAGGCCTTCTACATCCCATCCGGTTCGATGGAACCGACTCTTCACGGCTGCACCGGTTGTACCGGCGACAGGGTGCTGGTCAACAAGATCCCCTACTACTTCCACGACCCCAGGCACGGCGACATCATCGTCTTCTCCGATCCACATCCAGGCCCCAGCGAGGATCGCGGGCTGATCGGCGGCGCATTGCACTGGCTGTTCGAGGGGATCGGGGTCCAACACCCCGAGTACGAGGACTTCATCAAGCGGGTCATCGGCGTGCCGGGAGACACCGTTCTCGGAAAGGGAGGCGCCGTCTACGTCAACGGGACCAAGCTCGAAGAGCCCTACCTTATCCAACGCACTCAGCCGTTCGAAGCCGTGCACGTCCCCGAGGGCATGCTGTTCGTCATGGGGGACAACCGCAGCGGCTCGGACGACTCCAGGGGAAACCTCGGCTTCATCCCGATCGACAACGTGATCGGCAAAGCCTTCGTGATCATGTGGCCGCCCAGCCGAGCCGGACTCCTGCACTAGGTCCTAGCCGTCGGCAGCGTGCGGCCCCACCGGTCGCTCCGCGGGCACCAGCAGCTTGGCGAAAGACCAGACGATGGCCGCGATCCCGATGGCCGCCAGCCAGATCACCAGCGGAGGGATATCCAGCGCGAAGAACGACTGCGTCGCAGGCGATACGAGCGCAACCAGGAAGAGCCCCGCCATCGACCACACGAGCAGAAGCCGCTTGCGAGTGAGCGGAGCCGCGATGATCGCAAGAACCAGCAGTCCTATCCAGGTCAGGACCATGACCGAAGCCGTGCGAGCCTGAAGCAGCGTCACTCCCGGCTCCCTTCGAACCAACGAGTATGCCGAGAAGGTGGCTATGGCCGCCAGCGTTCCCGTCGGAACGGCGAAGCGAACCACACGCATCAGGAATCCGGGGCGGAAACGCTCGGCATTGGGCGCCAAGGCGAGGAAGAACGACGGTATCCCGATCGTGAGCGAGCCGATGAGCGTCAGATGCCGGGGCAGGAACGGGAAAGCGAATCCGGCGACCCCTACCGCCAGAGAAAGCAACATCGCATACACGGTCTTGTTCAGATAAAGACCGGAGGTACGTTCGATGTTGCCGAGCACACGCCGCCCCTCGGCAACGACCTGCGGGAGGGAATCGAAGGTCGAGTCCAGCAGAACGATCTGCGCGACCGCGCGCGTCGCATCCGAACCGCTTCCCATCGCGATCCCGATATCGGCGTCCTTCAGCGCCAGGGCGTCGTTGACCCCGTCACCGGTCATCGCCACGACGTGTCCCGCGGCCTTCAGGGCCTGAACCATCGCCCGCTTCTGCTGAGGCGTGACGCGGCCGAATACCGAACCGGCCTCCAGCGCGTCGGGCAGGGCTTCGTCCGACAACTCGCGGGCGTCCACCGCAAGCTCGGCTCCGGGCAACCCGAGTCGCTGTGCGATCGCGCCAACCGTGCGGGGATCGTCGCCGGAGATGACTTTGACCACGACACCCTGACCCGCGAAATACCGGAGGGTGTCCGCGGCGTCCGAGCGGATGCGGTCCCCGAGACGCACCAAGGCAACGGGTTGAAGATCGGAAGGAAGTTCCTCGCCGACGAGTCCGCCGGGGGCCCTGGCCACCATGACCACGCGACTTCCCTGACCGGCCCACTCGGCAGCCAGCGAGGAGGCCTCATCCCCCAGACCCCCGAGCACGTCCGAGCCACCCAGGATCCAGGCACCCTCTTGCCCGAAATCGGCCCCGCTCCACTTCCTGACCGAGGAGAACGGCACGGACCGGACCAGCGTCCAGCCGGGATCGGCGTCGGAGAACCTCGCCGCGAGGGCGCGCGCCGTCGCGTTCGGGGCCCTGTCACTCGCCGCCAGGGCACCTAAGACCGCGTCGACATCGACACTTGGCTCTAGCCGTTCGACCTCCTCGACGGAGATCTTCCCCTCGGTCAGTGTTCCGGTCTTGTCGATACACAGGACGTCCACACGGGCCAGGCCCTCGACCGCGGGGAGCTCTTGGACCAGGACCCGGCGCTTGGCCAGACGAACGACCGCCATCGCGAAGGCGAGCGACATCAGCAGGATCAGCCCCTCCGGAACCATCGCAACCGTTCCGGCGACGGCTCCGGCAACGGCGTCGCGCCAGTCCGAGTGATTCCTCAGTTGGCTCACGAAGAGCAGTGCAGCGGTCGGAACTATCGCGAACGTGATCCAAGTGAGCAGGCGGTCCGTTCCCGCTCGGAGCTCGGACCGGGTGATCGTGAATCTGCGAGCCGCTTCGGCGAGCTTGACCGCGTACGCGTCGCGGCCGACGCGCGTCGCCCGGAACGAACCCGTCCCCGAGACCACGAAGGACCCGGACAGAACCTCGTCACTTCGAGTCTTGGCCACCGGATCGGCCTCGCCGGTCAGGAGCGACTCGTCGATCTCCAGGCCCTCGGACCCGATCACTTCTCCGTCCACCACGACCTGGGAGCCGGGGCCGAGCCGGATGACATCGTCGAGGACGACCTGCCCCACGGCTATCTCGTGGTCCACACCGTCGCGTACGACCATCGCGCGAGGAGCCGTCAGCAGAGTGAGCCGCTCCAGCGTTCGCTTGGCTTTGACCTCCTGCACGATGCCGATGAGCGCGTTGGCTACCAGCACCGCTCCGAAGAGCGCGTCCTGCAAAGGACCGACCACGATGATCACCGCAAGCATGCCCCCTAGCAGCGCGTTGAAACGCGTGAGCACGTTCGCCCGGACTATCTCGGCAAGTGTGCGGGTGGGGGCCGATGGAACGTCGTTGACCTGTCCGCGAGCCACCCTCTCTTCGACCTCTGCCGAGGAGAGCCCCGCTGCGTCTGTGTCTATCGCCACCGGACCAGCCTAGCCGCCGGTAGGCTCGAGGCCGTGAGGATCCTGATCCTGTGTCTCGCGATCGCCGTTGCCATCTGGGCCATCGCCCTGGGGGCGTTGTACCTGGCGGGACGCAAGACCGCGGCGAAAGAGTTGGCGACCTTGCTACCCAACCTGATCCAACTCTTCAGGGGTCTCATACGAGATCCGCGGGTTCCTCGCAGGTCGAAGGCGCTGCTTTGGTTCGCCGCCCTGTGGCTCATCTCGCCGATCGACCTCGTTCCGGAGTTCCTTCCGGTCATAGGGCCGCTGGACGACGCTGTGATCGCGGCTCTCGTTCTTCGCCATGTCTTGAAGAAAGCCGGACGCGGACCGATCGAAGAGCACTGGCGAGGAGAGCCGGCGACGCTCGAGAAGATCCTGCGCATCGCGGGCGTGAAGGGATAGGCCGGCTAGGACAGACCCTGCTCCTTGGCCCATACATCGAGGAGCGCCAGGGCTTCGTCCCGGTCCAAAGGACCGCGTTCCAGGCGAACCTCCATCAGATACTCGCGGGCGCGGCCCACAGCTGGCCCCGGACCCAGGCCCAGACGCTCCATGATCTCGACGCCGTCCAGGGCGGGGCGCATCGCCTCGAGGTTCTCTTCCTCGGCCAGGCGGGCGATGCGCTCCTCTAGATCGTCCTGTAGTGCGCGGAACTGCTCGGCGCGGAATCGATTGCCGGTGGTCACGTCGGCGCGGGTCAGCTGATTGAGCTTGTCCAGAAGCGGCCCCGCATCGCGAACGTACCTGCGTACCGCACTGTCGCTCCAACCCTCACCGTAGCCGTGGAACCGAAGGTGCAGCTCCACCAGCGTCTTCACGTCCTCGATGACCGAATTCGGATAGCGGAGCTCGCGCAGACGCGTCTCGGCCATGCGGGCACCGATCACCTCATGGTGGTGGAACTGAACGCCGTCGGGCGTGATCTCGCGTGTCTTGGGTTTTCCGATGTCGTGAAGCAGCGCGGCCAGGCGAAGGACCGGATCGGCCTCACACCCTTCGACGACTGCATAGGTGTGTCGCAGCACGTCCTTGTGCTTGTGGACGGGATCCTGCTCCAGAGCCAGCGCTGACAGCTCGGGCAGGAACACGTCGGCCAGACCGGTTTCGACCAGCAATCCCAGCCCGTCGGAGGGGCTCTCCCCGACCAGGAGCTTGTTCAGCTCCTCGGCGATCCTTTCCGCCGAGACGATGGACGATCGCTCCTTCATCTGCGTGATCGCAGCGACCACGCGCGGGGTGGGGCGGACCCGCAGCTGCGAGACGAATCGGGCGGCGCGCAACATCCGCAGAGGGTCGTCGGAGAACGCCACCTCGGGTTCGAGCGGAGTATCGAGCACCTTCGCGGCCAGATCCTTCACCCCGCCGAAGGGGTCGGTGAAAGCCCCGTCGGGAAGACGTATCGCCATGGCGTTGATCGTGAAGTCTCGCCGGGCGAGGTCGGCCTCGATGTCCTTGGCGAAAGCGACGACCGGCTTGCGGTGCTCCTCGGCGTACACCTCCTCGCGGAAGGTGGTTATCTCCAGAAGCTCTCCGTCCTTGCGAGCGCCGACCGTCCCGAACTTCACACCTACCAGGTAGACGAACTCGGCCCAACCGCGCAGGACCTTGGTCGTCTCAGCGGGGGTTGCGTCCGTAGCGAAGTCCAGGTCGCGTGAGGGGCGTCCGAGCACGGCGTCGCGTACCACACCGCCCACCAGGTACAGCTGGTGACCGGCCGCGGCGAACCGCTCACCCAGTTCCTTGGCGACGGGATCTACTTCGAGGAACGCATCGGTCATGACCCGCCAACGATACCCCGGGGTGATGGTGCGCCTAACAGCCGGCAGCGTTGGGGTGGTCGATGCAGTAGCTGATCTGATTGAGCAGGTCTTCGGAGTTGTTCACCGCAGAGACGATCAGCAGGAAGAACAGGACGCTTCCCACGACTGCGATGATTCCCAGGGTCAACCCCGCGGTAGCCAGACCCTGGTTGGGCGCCCCCTGCTTGGCCTTTCCGCGACCCAGGGCCCCGAAGATGATCCCGAGCGCTCCCAGGATGAGCCCGAGCCAAACCGTCCAGAAGAAGACGACCCCGAGGATCCCAAGTACGAGTGAAGCCGTCGCCATGCCGTTCGTCGGGGCCTGCACCACTGTTTGGTAGACGACCTGGGGCGCGGGCTGAGCTGGCGTGGCAGGAAGAGGTGGAGGGGGCGAAGCAGATTCCCCCGACGGGGCTCCATCTGCTCTCGGCGCATCCTCATCCATAGGTGACCTCCGCGACCGCCGCCTAGTTCAGGCATCCTGGCACACGGTTGTAGGAGGTGCAAACCGTTCGGTAGGGGCCGGCCCTACGCGTCCAGGGTCGCGGTGCCTCGGGTCAGTACGCCCTTCAGTGCGAGGTTGAAGTCGTGGGGACTGGTCGAGACGAGGCGCGCATCTTCCTCCTTGACCAGGCCTTCCTTGACCAGGGTCACGAGAGCCTGATCGAACGTCTGCATGCCGTAGTACGCACCGTCGGCGATCACGTCGATGATGGTTCCGGTCTCGTCCGGGTTGATAACGCGTTCCACGACCCGCCCCGTCGAGATCAGCACTTCGACCGCCGGGACACGCCCCTTGCCGTCGGCGCGCGGAACCAGCCGTTGAGAGACGATCCCGCGAAGGGCCGAAGCGAACGATGTCCGCACCTCCTTCTGCTGCTGAGGAGGGAAGAGGTCGAGCACGCGGTTGATCGTCTCCATGCAGTCGACCGTGTGCAGGGTTGAGATGACCAAGTGCCCGGTCTCGGCCGCCTGGATGGCCGACAAGGCCGAGTCTCCGTCCCGGATCTCTCCAACGAAGATGACATCGGGGTCCTGGCGGACGACGTGACGCAGAGCCAACGCGTACGAGGAAGTATCGATGCCGATCTCGCGCTGCTGGATTATCGAAAGGGCGTCCTCGTGGACGACTTCGATGGGGTCCTCGATAGTCACGATGTGCGCCCGGCGCGTGTTGTTGATGTGACCGATCATCGAAGCGATCGTCGTCGTCTTACCGGTTCCCGTGGGCCCGGTGATCAGCACCAGGCCGCGTGGAGAGTCGGCGAGCTTGGCCATGACGGGAGGAAGCCTGAGCTCCTCGAAGGTCGGAACTTCGCTGCGAACGCGGCGGATCGCCAGCCCGACCACCCCCCGCTGACGGAAGACGTTGACGCGGAACCGTCCTACGCCCCCCAGGGTGTACCCAAGGTCAGCCTCCGCCGTGTCTGCGAATTCCTTCTTCTTATGCTCGGACATCATCGCCGCGGCGAAAGCCTCGGTGTCCTGAGCCGCGAGTGGGTCGAACTGGGTGGGCTGCAGGCCGCCGTCAACCCTGATGAATGGGACATTGCCGACCTTCAGATGAAGGTCGCTCGCGCCTCGCTCCACGGTGAACCGCAGCAGTTCGTTGATATCCATGGATCCCGCACTCTTCCTCTCGGTCTGACCGGACCCTTCCCTATCGGCAGGTTCCGTGCCCATCCAAAGGGGAAAGTTACACGTGCCTGAAACCCCTGCTCGGACGCATAGAATCGCCCGGTGACCCGGCGCCGACGTCCTTCGAAGAAGACCAGCGCCCAACCCTCCGCCGCCTCGACGCGCCGGGAGGTCTCGGCAGGTGGAGTGGTCTACCGCCGCGAGACGGACGGGGTCGAGATCCTCCTCGCGGCTCGAAGGACCCGCCGCGGCGACCTGGCATGGGGTCTGGCCAAAGGAGGCATCGAACAGGACGAGTCGATCGAGGATGCCGCCGTTCGCGAGGTTCGCGAGGAGACGGGGATCGACGCCGATATAGAGGAGTCCCTTGGCGAGACCCGCTATTTCTATGTCTGGGACGACGTGCGGGTACGAAAGGTCGTGCACTTCTTCTTGATGAGAGCGACAGGCGGCGACATCGAAGATCGTGACGACGAGATGGAGGACGTCCGCTGGTTCCCGCTCGACAGGGCGCTCAAGCGAGCCGCTTATAAGGGCGAGCGCGACGTGCTCCATCGAGCGGCCGAGCATCTTCGATGACCCCGCTTCATGCTGCGCTCGGAGTGCTCGCCGGATTCGTTAGCGGTCTGCTCTCGGGGATGTTCGGTGTCGGCGGCGGCATCGTGATGACTCCGGCCATCCAGATACTGCTGGGGGCTCCTCCCATAGTGGCGCTGGCCACCCCCCTGCCGGCTATCTTCCCGACCGCCGCCACCGGCGCCTTCACCTATCGCCGCGCCGGAGAGGCGGACCTGCGGGCAGCGATGTGGATGGCTATCCCGGGCGTCGCGGGTGCCGCGGGCGGCGCCGCACTCACCCAGGTCGTCGAGATACACCTGCTCCTCGTCGTGACCGCGCTCTTGCTTGCCTGGCAAGCCGTAGGGATCCTCCGGGGCCGCAGGGATCGCCGGAGCGGTTCCCCCCGGGGCGGCACCCCGCTGGCGTATGCCGGGATCGGACTGCTGGCCGGCTCGATCAGCGGGCTGCTGGGTATCGGTGGCGGACTCGTGATGGTTCCGATGATGGCCGGAGTTCTGGGCATCCCCTTGAAGCGCGCTCTGGGAACCTCGCTCGTCGCCATCGTCGTTCTCGTGATCCCCGGGACGCTCGTACACGCGGCCCTTGGCAACATCGACTGGGCGATCTTCGCGGTGGTCACGCTGGGGGCGATGCCCGGAGCACGCATCGGGGCGAACCTGGCGCTCGGAACACGTGAGCGAACCCTTCGAACCCTGGTCGGCTCGTTCATGCTGGTGGTGGCCGTCGCCTACGGGGTCGTTGAGGCCGCCCGCCTGGGCGTGACCTAGGATGGGACGCCCGAGCATGCGCACTCAACGAGCCGGTACCGGCCTCCTCGTCTGCTTCCTCCTTCTGATCGCCGTTTCCCTCGCGCCGGCCGCCGGCGCTCAGGGCGAGCCCGACATCGCGATCCGGTTGCTCCGCCAGACGCCCTGGAACGGACCCGAGGAGCCCGTATTCGAAGTGGCCATCTCGGCCATCAACTCCGGGTCAGCGCCGCTGCCCGACCTGTCTCTTGTGCTTACGTTGGGATCGGCCTCGCGATCGAGAAGTGGCTATGAAGCGTCGTTGATAGACGGACCTACCACGTCCATAGCCCTCCGCCCCAGTCCCCTCGAAGGCACCCTCGAGCCGGGGGTGGAGCGGACCTTCTCCGCCTCGATGAACCTGTCGACGATCGATCTGCTCAGCACCTCCGAGTCCTTGATCTACCCCCTAGCCGTCGAGCTGAGGAGTGCGGACCTCCCAGTGGCCAACCTGAACACCGCACTCATCTACCTGTGGCAGCAGCCGGAGGTGCCGCTTTCGCTGCAGTGGACCTTCGAGCTGTCGGCCCCCAACTCGCTTGGGCCATCCGGGCGCTTCGTCGACGATGCATTGGAGGTTGCCGTCTCACCTGCCGGACGTATCCACTCCGAGGTTGCGGCACTCGACCTGCTGGCAGCCGCCGATCGGCCTACACCGGTGACCGTCGTTGTTGCACCTCTATTGCTGGACCAGCTCCAGCAGATGGCAGATGGCTACATGATCGGCGAACGCACGGTCAAGGCTGGAGAGGGCGGAGCTCAACACGCGTCCGCGATGTTGGCGACGCTCAAGCGTGTTGCGGCCGCGCCGTCCATAGAGATCGTTGCCGAACCGTTCGCCTCTCCGTCCTTGCCGGCGATGCTCTCCAGCGGACTGGCCAAGGATCTCCCGTTGCAGGAGGCCAGGGGCAGGGCGCTCGTATCGGATGTGTTCGGCGTGGATCCGTCCTCTACCCTCGCTCGCGCTCCCGGAGGGAACATGGACGACGCCACGGTGAGCCACCTGACGGCCCAAGGGGCGCTGGTCTTGCTCGGCGATGCCACCACGGTCCAGCGCCCAGAGCATGCGCTCGGCTTCGCTCCTCCTCCCACCGGCGCCTTGTCTGTCGCCGGCGGCGAGCCCGTCGCAGTGATCCTTCCCGACCCGAGCGTTCAGACCCTCCTCACGTCGGCCGCGGCGGAAGCGGACCCGATCTTGATCTGCCAGCAGGTCTTGGGCGAGTTGGCCTCCATCTGGAAAGAGAGCCCCGGCGTGGCGAGAGGGGTAGCCATCTACGTTCCGGCCTCGATCCCCGCCGGGGCTTTCATCCCACTCGTTCGCAGGATCGCGGCTGCTCCGTTCCTGCAACCGATGTCGGCCGCTCGCATGGCGAGCGAGGTGCCGCCCCTGGCGCAGGATGAGCTCGCCGCACCTTCCACGGCGACGTTCACCCAGGCCTACGCCGAGGCGATCAAGCGAGAACGCAGGGACGTGGAGGCGCTGAGTTCGATGCTCATCGATCCGGGCGATCTGATCGACAGGCTCGAGACGAACCTGCTCTACGCCGAGGCGGGCGCCTTCGTCGGCGATGAACCGGCCGGGCGCGCTTTCGTAGATGAGGCCAGCGCCATCACCTCCGCGGCTTTCATACGCGCGACTCCCGACACGAGCCAGGTCTTCACCCTGACCTCCCGGACCGGAACCATCCCCGTGCTGCTGGGCGATCCGGGAGAGACTCCCCTAAAGATCATCGTGAAGCTTCAGTCGGTCGGCCTGACGTTCCCGGAGGGGGATTCTCAGGAGGTGGAACTAACGCAGCCGGATCAGGTCCTAACCTTCCCGGTCGAGGTCTCGAGCAGTGGATCGATCACGGTGCAGGTCCTGGTTCAGGCCCCGTCGGGTCGCGTCGTCAGCCAAAGCACCCTGGTGGTTCGCTCGACCGCCTACAACCGGGTCGCCTTGATCGTCACGCTGGTAGCCGGAGCGGCGCTGATACTCCTTTGGTCCAGGAGGTTCTTCCGACGGCCGGCGAGATGATCCCCGAGGAGGGCCGGTTCGTCCGTAACACCGCTCTTATGTCGGTCGGTACCGGTCTGTCGCGCATCACCGGCTTCGCCCGTCTGGCCGCGCTGACCTACGCTCTGGGTGTCACTCGCCTGTCCGATACGTACAACGTCGCCAACACGACTCCGAACATCCTCTATGAGCTGGCACTCGGCGGGATCTTGTCGTCGGTCTTCGTCCCCTTGTTCGTCGACTGGATGAAGACGAACGGACGCGAGGAGGCCTGGCGCCTGGGCCAGCGGATCCTTTCGATAGCGGGTGTGGTCCTGGCCTGCGTCGCCGTGATCGGCGCGGTCGGCGCGCCGTGGATCATCCGGCTGTACCTATCCGGATCAGACGCGCCCGCACGCGTCTACGACTCGCAGGTAGCGCTCGGAGTCTTCTTCCTGCGATGGTTCATGCCGCAGATCGTCCTCTACGGGATCGGGTCGATCGCGATCGGGATGCTGAACGCGAGCGGCCGGTTCGCGGTGCCGATGTTCGCGCCGATCTTGAACAACCTCGTCGCCATCGCCACGTTCTTGATCTACGCCGCGATGCGAGGGAGCTCCTCGGCAGATCCGGCGACCATCACCTCCGCGCAGCAGCTGGTGCTCGCGATCGGGACGACCCTCGGGGTGTTCGCCATGACGGCGGCGCTGTGGCCCTCCCTGCGGGGAACGGGGTTCCGCTTCAGGTGGCGTTTCGAGCCCCTCGACGAGGCAATCGGCAGGCTCGCCCGCCTGGCGGGGTGGGTCATCGTCTACGTGCTTGCTAACCAGATCGCCTACCTGGTGATCATCGTTCTCGCCGGGCGCGTCGAGGGTGGGCAGACCGTCTACCCGGCGGCATTCATCCTCTTCCAGCTGCCGCATTCGATCGTCGCCGTCTCGATCTTCACGGCGCTGCTGCCTTCGATGTCCGCGGGCTGGGTCGATCGGGACATCGAGGGGTTCGTCTCGAGGCTCTCGCAAGGCATCCGATCGACGGCTCTCCTGATGATCCCGGCGGCGGCGGGGTACATCGTGCTCGCGACGCCCATCACGCGGCTCCTCCTGCAACGGGGACGCACCAGCGCGGCCGACGCGCTGCAGATCGCCCAAACGCTGCAGATGTTCGCCGCGGGTCTCGTGTTCTTCTCGCTGTTCCAGCTGCTTTCGAGGGCCTTCTACTCGATGCTGGACAGCCGTACGCCGGCGCTCGTGAACATCGCGGCCGCAGTGGTGAATATCGGGGTCGACCTGTGGTTCGTCCTCGGCTTGGGTATGGGAGTGAGAGGCCTGGCCCTGGGCCACGCCCTGTCCTACCTCTTCTCTTCCATCGCCTGCGGGTGGCTGCTGCGCCGACGTCTGGGCAAGATCGATGGGGTCCGGATAGCCGTGACCCTCCTCAAGGTGCTGGGGGCTTCCGTCGCTACAGCAGCCGCGGCATGGATGGCGTCCTGGCTGGTCGGGCGCGCCCTCCCCGTGGCAGCCGCGGCAACCGGGCTGCCGGCGATCGCGGGCAGAAGTGCTCAGGTGGCTGCCGGCGTGACCGCGGGACTGCTTGTGTTCGTCGCGTCTGCCTTTACTCTGCGCATACGGGAGGCCGACGTGGTGCGAGAAGCCGTGACGGGGAGGTTCAGACGATGAGAACTCTTGCGGAGCGGTTCCACGGCGACGAGCGCGGCCTGATCGGGAAGGTCATGCTCGCGTGGGTAGTGATCCTGCTGATCCTGGGCGTCATCGCGCTCGACGGGGGCTCGGTGCTGCTCGCCAAGTACAGGACCGCGGACGCAGCCGGCAACGCCGCCAGCGAGGCCGCCTACACGTACAAGCAGACGAAGAAGATCGCGGATGCGTGCGACATGGCCGACAGCGTCGTAGCCAGCGAGGACCCTGAGGCCCGCATACCGCCCAGTGGCTGCTTCGTGAACATCCAGGACGGCTCGGTCACGATCACCGTCAAGAAGGTCGCGAACACGCTGCTGTTCAAGCGGGTCGACTTCCTGGCCGACCTGGCCAAAGCCAGCGCTACCGAAACCGCCCCGGCCCCGATCTGACGGCCGAGCTGTGAGCGCCACCCAACCCGATGCCGACGAGGACTTGGTCCGCAAGCACCTCGCTGGTGACAGCGGCGCCTTCGAGTTGCTCGTCCGCCGCCACGAGGGCCGTGTGTACAGCGTTTGCCTGCGGATGCTCGGCCGGGAAGAGGATGCGCGCGATGCGGCCCAGGACGCCTTCCTGCAGGTCCTGCGCAAGCTCTCCCAGTTCCGCGGGGAAGCCGCCTTCGGCACGTGGTTGCACAGGATCGCCGTGAACGCCTGCTACGACGTCCTGCGCAAGCGAGCCCGCCAGCCGATGCTCCGGCTGATCGACGAGGACCACGGCCCCGAACCCGAGCCGGGGCCCCCCGAACCCGATCACGCGGAGGCGGTCGTTAGCGGCATAGATGTTCAACGCGCCCTGCTCGAGATCCCAGTCGAGTTCAGAACCGCCCTCGTGCTCATCGAGATCCAGGATCTTTCCTACGAGGAGGCGGCCGGGGTCCTCGACGTGCCCGTGGGAACAGTGAAATCCCGTGTCCACCGCGGCCGGGTGGCCCTGGGACGGGCGATGGGAGTCCCGCCGCGCGGGGAACCAGGAGCCGAACCCGGCCCGTCTGAGGGGCAACCATGACCCACCCCGAAGAACTGCTCGCCGGCTACGTCGACAACACGCTCTCCGCGCCAGAGCGCAAGAGCGTCGAGGACCATCTCGAGTCGTGTGCGCGGTGCAGCAGCGAGGTGGATATGGCCACTATGGCCACCCAGGCGCTGGCGGCGCTGGCGGCACCGACGGCGCCGGAGGGCCTCGGCGACGCAGCCATCGAGGAAGCCCGCGGGTCCAGGGGCCGTTCAGCGGCGGCCCCTAGGTGGTATCGCGCGGCCTCCGTCGTGGCCGCCGCCGCGGTCATCGGGCTCATCGCGATCTCCCTGCCCCGGCTGGGACGACAGCAGAACACCGAACAGACCAAGATCTCTGCCGCCGGTGACGCGGGTGGCCAGAACCCAAGCGCACCGGAGGGTGCCATCTCGATCCAGATGCCCGTTGCGGACGCGCAGATCCTGATCCAGGAGAACACCGACTATGACGCCGAAGCGCTCCAGGACATGGCCATCGCCGCCTCCGACGGACAGGTCGCGTCCCCGGAGGGGACCCCTGGAACGGAGCAGGAGACCGCGAAGGCAATCGCCTGCCTGACGAACGCCGGAGCCTCCGCGGACGCGATCTACTCCTCCCTCCTGCTGGCGACCTTCGAGAAGAAGCCCGCGGTGATAGGGGTCTCGTTCGAGGGCGCCGGCGCCGGCCAGCCGCCGGACGAGGTCCTGGTCTGGGCGGTCGACCTAGATCCGTGTCAGGTCCTGGCGTTCGTTCAACATCCGATCGGCTGACTTCCCGGGAATAGGCGAGCGTTCCTGCCTGTGGGAGGATTCCTAGCCATGGCAGACGAACGAGAAGTGCTGATCTTGGGCTCGGGCCCGGCCGGCTTCACCGCCGCCCTGTACGCGGCTCGTGCCCAGCTCGCGCCCCTGGTCCTGAAGGGACTGGACGCGGGCGGTCAGCTGATGCTCACGACCGAGGTCGAGAACTACCCGGGATTCGAGGGCGGCATCATGGGCCCGGAACTGATGGACCAGATGGAGAAGCAATCCGAGCGTTTCGGCGCCGAACTGCTCCACCAAAGTGCGACCCGCGTCGATCTTTCCTCGCGTCCGTTCGGCGTCTGGTCGGGCGATCACGAGTACCGGGCTCGCGCACTGATCATCGCGACCGGCGCCAGTGCCAAGTGGCTCGGTGTGCCCGGCGAGGACACGTTGCGCGGCCGCGGCGTCTCGAGCTGCGCGACCTGCGACGGCTTCTTCTTCCGTGATCGAGAACTGATCGTCGTCGGCGGAGGCGACACCGCGATGGAAGAAGCGCAGTTCCTCACGAAGTTCGCCTCGAAGGTGACCGTCGTTCACAGACGCGATGAGTTCCGCGCCTCTCACATCATGCGCGACCGCGTTCTATCCAACCCGAAGATCGAAGTCATCTGGAACGCAACGGTTTCGGAGATCCACGGCGATGGCGCGGTGAGCGGAGCAACGCTTCACGACACCCTCACCGGGCAAGACCGAGAGTTCGCGACCGACGGTGTCTTCGTCGCGATCGGTCACACGCCGAATACCGCCTTGTTCGAAGATCAGCTCCAGCTGGATGCGGGATACATCCGGGTGCAGGAACCACGAACGCTCACCAGCGTTCCCGGAGTCTTCGCAGCCGGCGATGTGGTCGACACGATCTACCGTCAGGCCGTCACTGCCGCCGGCATGGGGTGCAAGGCAGCCATGGACGCAGAGCAGTTCTCGGAGGAACAGAGCCACTGACGAAGCGGGAATCATCGAGCCCGCCTCAAGCGTTCAAGATGAAGGCGGCCGGCCCGCGGTCCCCCTACACGTATGGAAGGATCACCTACATGTCCAACATCGGAGCAGTAACCGACCAGGAGTTCCAGGCCAAGGTGCTGGACTCCGACACGCCCGTTCTCGTCGATTTCTGGGCCGAATGGTGCGTGCCGTGCCACATGGTCTCCCCGATCGTCGAGGAGATCGGTCATGACAAAGCCGAGAACCTGCGGGTCGCCAAACTCAATATCGACGAGAACCCCGGTGCCACCCGCCAGTACGGGGTCATGAGCATCCCCTCGTTGATCCTGTTCAAGGGTGGGCAGGAAGTCGCCCGTGTCGTGGGTGCCAAGCCGAAGGACGCGATCCTCCGCGATCTCGAGGCCCACCTGTCCTGAGCGGGGCGTTCGTCGGCCTGCCCCGGCTCGGGGCATACTCGTCCGATGCAGA
The DNA here is from genome assembly GCA_031423155.1 of Actinomycetes bacterium. Taxonomy (GTDB): domain Bacteria; phylum Actinomycetota; class UBA4738; order UBA4738; family HRBIN12; genus JANPEZ01. The sequence goes on along the minus strand of JANPEZ010000010.1, from coordinate 40,048 downwards.
TCTTCCGCCTCGGCGACCAGGGTGCCGAAGTCGGCGACATCCAGCAGCGGCTCACGGCTCTGGGCGCCGCCATCGACGACACGCGAGGAACGTTCGGACCCTCGTCCGACGCCGCAGTGCGAGCGTTCCAAGATCTCCGGGCACTTCGCGTCGACGGGTTGGTCGGGCCCGATACCTGGGGCCAGCTCGTCGAGGCCGGCTATCTCCTCGGAGATCGGACGCTGTACCTGCGGGTACCCGTCTTCAGAGGCGACGACGTTCGTGAGCTGCAGCGCAAGCTGAGTGCCCTGGGTTTCGACGCCGGCCGCGAAGACGGGATGTTCGGCCCGCGCGTCGAGGCGGCCCTTCGCGAGTTCCAGCGCAACATCGGCCACGACGTCGACGGGATCCTCGGACCGGAAACCCTGCGCGCGGTGGAGCGCCTGCGTGTGCCCGCCGCGGCCGCGAGCGGGGCCATGGTGCGAGAGCAGGAATCGCTGCGCGGGATGCGTGCCGGGATCGCGGGCTTGGTCATCGCCATCGACCCCGGGCACGGGCCGCACGACCCCGGGGATCAGGGTCCCGCCGGAACCCGCGAGGCCGATGTCACCTTCGCGATGGCGGCGGCCCTGGCCGACGAGCTCTCCGCCCTGGGCGCCAAACCCGCGCTGCTGCGAGCCGATGAGGAGAACCCTTCCGTCTCCGATCGAGCCCTGTCGGCGAACGAACTCGGAGCCGCAGCCTGCGTCTCGATCCATCTCAACAAGGGAGCTCCCGACGCTACAGGCCCGACTTGCTACTTCTTCGGTTCGGCCACGACACACTCACCCGCTGGGATGCGTTTGGCCGCAAGGATCCTGGAGGCGCTCGAAGCGGAGTTGGGAAGGCCCGGTACCGCCGAACGACTAGCGGGAACCTTGCTTCGCGAGACCCGGATGCCCGCCGTCCAGATCGAGCCGCTCTTCATCACGAATGCTGAGGAGGAGTCGATGCTTTCCGATCCGGCCTTCGCCGGGCGGATCGCGACGGCGGTGGCTTCGGGCATAGCCGCTTTCTTCGCACCAGCCCCGATCTAGGCCCGACGCCGGGCGAAGAGGGCGAGCACGCACCCGAGAACGGCCCCCAAGATCAACGCGCGCATCGCGCGTGCCTGCTCGGTCGGGGCCGCCGGGTCCTCCACAGCCATATGCTACGCGCCGTGCGGTTCTGCCTGATGCTCGAGGGCCAGGAGGGCGTCACGTGGGCTCAGTGGCTCGCGGTCGCCGGCGCCGCCGAGCGCCTCGGATTCGAAGCCTTGTTCACATCCGACCACTACCGCTCGGTTCAGGGCAACCGCGAGCGCGGATCTTCCGACGCTTGGACGATGCTGGCCGGCCTGGCCGCGCGTACTTCGACCATACGGCTGGGTACCTTGGTTTCGCCGGTGACGTTCCGCGAACCGGCTGTGCTCGCCAAGGCCGCCACGACCGTTGACCACATCTCCGGCGGACGCGTAGAACTCGGTATGGGCGCAGGCTGGTGGCAGGAGGAACACACCTCCCACGGCCTGCCCTTCCCGCCGGATGCAGAACGCTTCGAGCTCTTGGAGGAACAGCTGGAGATCGTCGAACGGCTGCTCACCGAAGGATCCGCGTTCTCTTTCCAGGGCAAGCACTATCAGGTCCACGAGGCTTCGTTCTGGCCGAAACCGGTACAGCAACCTCGGATGCCGCTGATCATCGGAGGAACCACGGTCGGCCCGTGGATGCAGCGCCTGATCGGCCGGCACGCGGACGAGTTCAATACCGTCGGAGGCACCCCCGAGCAGGTCAAGGCGAGATTCGCCAGAGCGCGCGCCGGAGTCGAGGCGGCGGGTCGAGACCCGGACTCGATCACGACCTCGATGATGACGTGGTGCTACGTCGGGCGCACCGAAGGCGAGTGGCTGGGGCGCGTTAGGCTCGCCCGCGGGCGCGCGATGCGCGCCGGCAGGTTCGAGGACGAGATCGAAGAGCTGAAGATAGACAACATCGTCGGAACGCCTGAAGAGGCGGCTGCGCGCCTGCGCGAGTATGCGGATGCCGGCGTGCAGCGCATCATGCTCAACCACGAACTCTTCGACGACCTCGACATGCTGGAGGTCATCGCGAAGGACATCATCCCGGAGGTGAACGGATGAACAGGGTCGTACTGATCACCGGCGGTGCCGGGGGGATGGGCCGGGCGATCGCTGCGAAGTTCCTGGCCGCCGGCGACGTCGTGGTCGTAGCCGACCTTCGCATAGAACCTCCGGTCGAGGACGCGACTGCGATCCACACCGACGTGACCAGCGTAGAGGACTGCGAGCGCATGGTCGCCGAAACCCTTGCGCTGCATGGCAAGTTGGACGTGCTGGTTTGCGCGGCTGGAGTTTGGGTGGAGGGTCCGGCTGAGGAGATGACCGAGCGGCAGTGGGACCGCGTCGCGGATGTGAACCTCAAGGGGTCGTTCTTCTCCTGCCGCTTCGCCATCCCGGCGTTGATCGGGTCGCAGGGTTCCATCGTCCTGATCTCCAGCGACTACGGGTTGGTCGGCGGTCCAGGGGCGTCCATCTACTGCGCCACCAAGTTCGGAGTGAACGGCCTGATGCGTTCCCTGGCGCTGGAGCTCGCGCCCCAAGGGGTACGCGTCAACAGCGTCTGCCCCGCCGACGTCCTGACCCCGATGCTAGAGGGCCAAGCCCGCGACTTCGGAGGAGACGACCCGAAGGGGTATCTCGCAGGTCTGCTCGAAACGCTGCCACAAGGTCCAGAGCGGGCTCGCTTCATCCGCCCCGACGAGATCGCATCTGTGGTCGCGTTCCTGGCCTCCCCCGAGGCCGAGCCCATCAACGGAGTGGCGATGCCCGTGGAGTGGGGTGTTTCGGCCGGATACTGAACCGTCAGGCGGAACCAGGCGAAGGGGTTTCGATCCCACACAACGAAAGGAGCCAGCCGTGGAAGCGGCGTTCGGGATATTCGCGATCTTGGCGATCGCCGGGTTCGCATTCTGGATCTGGGCTCTCGTGGACGCGGTCAAGGTTCCCGACGACTCCATGTTCCGCGCCGGCAACAAGCTCGTCTGGGTGCTGCTCATCGTCCTGACGGGCTGGATCGGAGCGATCATCTATGTGGTGGTCGGCAGGCCCGCGGCGGTGGCACAACCGCACCACACGCACAGCTTCTCTCCACCTCCCCCTCCGACCCGACCCGACTGAGGAGAAGCCGATGGCGGTGGTGTTCTACGGGATCCTGGGCTCGCTTTGGATGGGAACGTGGGGTTGGGCGCTGGTGAAGGTCGCCAAGATGCCAGGGGATGCGAAGTTCCGGTCCGGCACCAGGCGAACTTGGATCGCCCTGATCGGTTTGACCGGATGCGTCGGGGCGATCATCTACGTGGCGGCCGGCAGACCCAGATTCCATCGCGCGTGGGATCGTTCGCATCCCCCCGATCACATCGGCCACGATCTCTCGGTCGCCGTGATGCAGAGTTTCCCGAGAAGCGGAACGCTCGACCCCCCGTAAGCGCCACCTGAGCGGATGCTAACCTGGCCGGTCCCATGGCCGAGTTCTCCGTCGATCGTTTCGTCGACCTTTACGCGCAGCGTACGTCGGGCATGTCCGCGTCCGAGGTGCGAGCGCTATTCGCGGTCGCCTCGCGCCCGGAGGTCGTTTCGCTGGCCGGCGGGATGCCTTACGTGCAAGCACTTCCCGACCAAGACATCCTCGACGTAGTTGCACAAGTGCTGGATGAGCACGGCTCGATGGCGCTTCAGTACGGCGGAGGTCAGGGTCATCCGGCGCTCCGCGAGCGCCTGCTGATGCTTATGCAAGCAGAGGGTCTGCAGGCCGATCCCGAGGACATGGTCATCACCACGGGCGCTCAACAAGGCCTTGACCTGGTCGCCAAGATCTTCGTCGACCCCGGGGACGAGGTCGTCGTCGAGGCCCCCGCCTACGTAGGAGCGCTAAGCGCCTTCAGCGCCTACGAACCCCGATACCTGCAGGTAGACGTCGACGACGACGGCATGATCGTCGAGCACCTCGAGGAACTGCTCCTTCGCGGTGCCCGGCCCAAGTTCGTCTACACCGTCCCCAACTTCGGCAACCCGGCCGGCGTAACGATGTCGATGGAGCGACGCGAGCGGCTCGTCGCCTTATGCCGCGAAGCCGGCGTCCCCATCCTGGAGGACAACCCTTACGGCATGCTCCGGTTCGAAGGCGAGGCTCTACCCTGCCTTCGCTCCATGGATCCCGACAACGTGATCTACCTCGGTACGGTGTCGAAAGTCTTCTCCCCCGGCGTTCGCGTCGGCTGGGCCCTGGCCGAACAGAGCGTGACCCAACGATTGATCCTGGCGAAGGAGGCGGCCGATCTCTGTGGTTCCTCTTTCAACATGCTCGTCACGGAGCGCTATTTCGCGGGCGATCGCTGGCGCGCCAACCTCGCGTCTCTGGTAGACGTGTATCGCTCGAGACGCGACACGATGCTCGAAGCGCTGACCGAGCATTTCCCGCAAGGATCCACCTGGACCCACCCCAGCGGGGGATTCTACGTGTGGGTCACACTGCCCGGATACGTTGACTCGCAAGCGATGTTGGCCGCTGCGGTCGAACGACGCGTCGCCTACGTTCCCGGGACCGCGTTCTATCCCGATGGCCGAGGCAAGGACAAGATGCGCCTGGCCTTCTGCTACCCGCCGAAAGATCGCATACGCGAAGGCATCGCACGGCTCGGTTCACTGCTCAGCGACGAGGATCAACTGTACAGGTCGCTGCACCCATGAAGGTCGCCGTCCTAGCCGGCGGTCGGACCCCCGAACGAGACGTCTCGCTGCGCTCTGGTCATCGCATCGTCACGGCCCTGGCCTCTCTCGCCCATGACGCATACCTTCTGGATCCGGGCGAGGTGCCGCTCGCAGAAGCACTGCAGAAGCAAGAACCCGACATCTGCTACCTGGCCTTACACGGAAAGGAGGGCGAGGACGGAACGGTCCAGAGGCTACTCGACCTCCTGGGTATCGCTTACACAGGAACGGCCGCCTTCGAGTGTGAGATCGCTTTCGACAAGGTGCTGGCCAAGGACGCTTTGGCGCGGGCCGGGGTCCGGACCCCTCCCTGGGTCGCCATCGAGGGGTGGGCTCTGCGCGACCTGGGCGCCGGCGCCGCGCTCGGCAAGGCGGTGGAACGGGTAGGGCTCCCGTGCGTGGTAAAGCCATCTCGCTCGGGTTCAGCGCTGGGGGTGGGAACCGTCGAACGAGAGGTAGACCTGGCCGCGGCCGTGATGGCTGCGTTGTCCTTCTCAGGCGCAGCGGTCGTTGAAGCCAAGATCGAGGGTTCGGAGGTGGCTGCAGGCCTCCTAGGAACTCCGCCTGAGGCCCTTCCCTTGGTCGAGATCGTCCCGAAGAACGGCGTCTACGACTACGCGGCCAGATATACAGCCGGCGCCACCGAGTACTTCGCCCCCGCCAGGGTCAGCGAGGAGGTCGCCGCCGCGAGCGTCGCTCAAGCCTTGATGTCGGTCTCAGCCTTGGGACTTCGGGACGTGACGAGGGTCGACATGATCGTCGATGGCAGCGGCTTGCCGTGGGTTCTCGAGGTCAACGTCTCGCCGGGGATGACCGAGACGAGTCTGCTTCCGATGGCAGCTCAGGCCTCCGGCCGCTCGCTTGCTCAGCTCTGCGAGCAGGTACTGGAATCAGCGCTGTCACGATAAGACTTGCAGCGCAGGCATTCCTGAAGACTAGTCTGTCTCAGACTAGTCTGGGGCCAACCCCGGACCCGAGCCGATGATCTCCGACACGATCCTTTCAAGATCATCCGCGGAACCGAAATCGATGAGGACCTGTCCTCGCTTCTTTCCCATCTTGATGACGACCCGCGTCGCCAACTGCTCGGAGAGGATCTCTTCGACCTCGGCCATGGCTGTGTCCGTAGGGGGCGGCTTCTGAGCCGGCTCTGCTTTGTCCGGCTTGGGGGGCGGGCCCTCTATATAGCGCCGAACGAGTTCTTCGACCTCGCGAACCGATAGGTCCTCGGCCGCGGTACGCAGTCCCAGGGCGTTCTGGGCCTCGGCGTCGCCCAAGGACAGCAACGCGCGAGCGTGACCTGCCTGGATCTTCTGATCCGTCAGGAGCTGCTGGACCTCGAGCGGCAGCGCGAGAAGGCGGATCGTGTTGGCTATGTGGGAGCGCGAGATGCCCACTCGCTCGGCGAGCTCCTCCTGCTTGAGCCCTAGATCTTCCAGGAGCTGGCGGAAAGCCTCGGCGAGTTCCATGGGTCCGAGGTCCTCACGATGGATGTTCTCGATCAAGGCCTCTCGCAGCAGGTCGGCATCGCCGGTATCGCGCAGAACGACGGGGACCGTGGCGAGTCCGGCAACCTTCGCGGCTCTGAGTCGTCGCTCGCCGGCGATCAGCTCGTAGCCCCCCTCTGACTTCCTGACGACGATCGGCTGGAGGATCCCGACCTCCCGGATAGAGGCCGCCAGCGCCGCTATCTCGGTCTCGTCCCAGTGGGTGCGGGGCTGTTTGGGATTGGGGGAGATGGCGTTCACGGGCACCTCGAGCAGCCCGCCGCTGTCCCCTACCTCAGGTGCACCGGGGATCAGCGCCGATAGCCCCCTGCCTAGCCCGCCTCTCTTCGACATCATTCGCCTCCCTTTCGGAACAGCCGCCATCTCTTCCTGGGTGCCCCCTCCTCTTCCAGGGTGGCCCCGATGCGGGCCACCGGCTGGGAGTCAGCGCCCGCGTCATCGCCCGAGGTTCGGGGCGGGGGATCGGACGCGACCGCCTGGAATCGGTCCTCAGCGGCGTCATCGATGACCACGACACGCGAAGGGGAGTGAGGGGGACTGACCGTGGGGGTGGGTTGGGCCGCGGCCGGGCTGGAACCCTCATCCCAGATCTCGTCTTCCTCATCGAGTTCCAGTTCTGCCGCGACCTCGGCGAGAACCTCGCTCGAAGACGGAGAGGTCGGTGAGTCGGCCGCGAGATCTTCGAGCCAGGCGGCCGCCTCGTCCTCTTCGGCGTCTCCACTCGGATGCTCCATGAGTCTTGCGGGCGTGGGATCGAGGGTAGGCACGGCGTCGGCCCGGGCGGCAAGCTCCTCCTCGTGCTCCTCTACGAGGTCGTGCACGGTGGGAACCTGGGCCAGATCCTCATCCGCGACCGGGGTCGAGGGGGCCGGCGTCTGCGCGATGGCGGGCACGACCACCGTAGGCAGATCGTCGAAGGAGGGCATCGGCTCTGCCGGGGGAGGCTTGGTCGCGACCTCCCGCCCCAGTTGGCGATAGCACTCGGCGCCTTTGGACTTCGGGTCGTAGACGGTGATCGGCTGGCCGAACCCGGGCGCCTCCGAGAGCCGGACGGTCCTGGGGATGATCACGTCATACACGCGATCGCCGAAATAGCGCTTGACCTCGTCGACGACCTGCTCGGAGAGCTTGGTCCGAGGATCGAACATGGTCATGACGATGCCGGTGAGCTGCAGATCCGGATTGATGTTCTGCTGGACCAGCCGCACGTTGCGAAGGAGCTGGCCTAGGCCCTCCAGGGCGTAGTACTCGCACTGGATCGGAACTATCAGCTCGCGAGCGGCAGCAAGCGCATTGACCGTGAGCAGCCCGAGGGAGGGAGGACAGTCGAATAGGACGAAGTCATACAGATTCCCCTTCTGTACGGGCTCCAGGGCCTTCCGCAGTTTCAGCTCCCGGGAGAACTGGCTCACCAGCTCTATCTCCGCCCCCGCCAGATCTATGGTTGAGGGGATCGCAGAGAGCCCCTCAACGGCAGTGGGCACGATCGCTGCCTCGAACGGAGCATCCGAAACGAGGACATCGTAGATGGTCACCTCGCGAGCCTCGTGCCGGATCCCCATGCCGGTGGATGCGTTGCCTTGGGGGTCCAGGTCGATGACGAGCACGCGGTAGCCGTCCTCAGCCAAGGCCGCGCCCAGACTGACAGCGGTCGTGCTCTTGCCCACACCGCCCTTCGGATTGGCGATGGCGATGATGCGAGCCCCTTTGCGGGGAGCCGCCTTCGGCGCTCCCGAGGGCTTCCGAGCCTTCTTGGCACCGCCCTTGGAGGGCGCGCGTGAAGAAGAGGATGGCTTGCCGGAGTTGGCGCTGGCGCCGGAAGTGCGCTTAGTCACTGCCGGGCCATGATAACCAGCGCGCCTGAGCTTGCAAGAGAAGTCTCTTCGACGATGCTCGCCGAGACCCCGCTAGGCACGTCTCTGGCCTCATCGAACGCCTCACCGGCGAAGTAAGCGAGCACGCCCCCTGGTCTAAGGAGACGGTTTGCGGCGGCCCAGGACCCTCTGGCGTCCGAGAATGCCCGGGCGAAACATATGTCGACAGGTTCGGTGATCTCCGCGATCGGCCCGACATGGACCCTGGCGTTACCGAGCTCAAGCCTCTCGATTGCCAGCTCCAGGAACGCGGCCCGGTTCCTCCGAGGCTCCACCAGCGTCATACGGACCCCCGGCCTGGCCAGAGCGATGACCACACCCGGCAGCCCGGCTCCTGACCCTATGTCGTAGGCATCCCCGTCTTCCACCCGAACGGCCGAAACCGCCCTCAGCGAATCCACGATGTGTCGGTCCCAAAGGCGCCCGGCGTCCCCAGCCGCCAACATCCCCAGCGGGATAGCCCGCTCGACCAGCAGGGATCCGAAGATCTCCAGACCTCGAACTTGGCCCTCATCCAGTCCGAACGCGTTGGGGCTCCAACCGTCATGTTTCACGTGAAACACGCTCCGAGGGGCTCGATGGCCACGACCGACATCGTAGGGGGTCTTCCGATCGGCCGCAGGGGCCGCCGGCCTTGCGACTAGCGCTTCCGGATCACCACGAAGCGGTTGGGTTCCTCGCCTCGTGAGGTGCTCTCTACCCCCGTCACCTCGGCCACAGCGTCGTGGACGAGCTTGCGCTCGTAGGGGTTCATCGGGTCGAGTTCCTCCTCGCGTCCGGTCTTCGCCACTCGGGATGCGATCTCCTGAGCCCGGGAGACGAGCCGCTCTTCACGGCGCTTGCGGTAGTCCTCGACGTCGACCATCACGCGAACGCGCTCGTCCAGCCGGCGGCCGACGGCCATTCGCGTGAGCTCCTGGATGGCCTCGAGGGTCTGGCCGTGGCGACCGATGAGCAGGGCTAGGTCATCGTCGTCATCTCCGACGATATCCACGTACATGTGTGAGCCATGGAGCACAGGCTCGGCGTGGGCATCCAGGTCCATCTTGATCATCAGCTCATCTATGAAGTCCGCGACCGCGTCGGCCTGGTCCTCCAACTCCTCAGGGTCGGGTTGCTCGGACCTGACGCTTACCCTGACCAGGGCCTCCTGCGAGCCCACTCCGAGGAAGCCCCCTTTGGGCTCCTGGAGGACCTCGATCCGAGCTTCCTGCTCGGTGATCCCGAGCTCGGCGAGGGCGGCCTCTACGGCCTCCTCCACGGTTGAACCGCGCTGCTCAGTTTGCTTTGCCACCGCTGCCTCCTGGCTTCTTCTTCTTGGGCGTCGGCTTGCTTCCGGGCGCGGGCTTCTTCTGGCCCGAAGCGCCCGGCTTGCCGCCCTTGCTCGCGCCTGGCTTGGTCGGGCGCTTGCCCGTAGCCGCTTCACGGCGCTTACGTTCTTCAGCGGCCTGGTCCATCATGCTCGCGAGGCGGCCCGGCTTCTTCTGCGGTCTCGTCGCCTGCTGGGCCGCGCGTCGCTCAAGCGCGTCGGGTCCGATATGACCGGCCTTGAGCAGGCCGTACTGCTGGCCTATCTGAAGCAGGTTCGAGACCGTCCAGTAGATGACCAGTCCTGAGGCGAACTGGAAACCGAACACCCCGAACATGACCGGCATCACCTTCATGATCGCCTGCTGCTGTTGTGACATCGCGCCCGGGGGGCTGGCTTTCTGCATCTGTCGCTGCTGGTAGAAGGTCGAACCGATCATCAAGATCAGGAACATGAAGTAGGGGATCTTGGTTGGGATCCCCTGGCCGCAATCGAGCATCGTCGAGGCGGTGACCGTGAATGGGAGCTCGGAGCCGTCATCGGCTGCGATAGGCGTGCCCTCCACCAGTGGCTCCCCGGCGCTGTCGCTCTGGCCGGCTTGAGTACCCGCCTGGGAGGCGGAGCAGGCTAGGTCGAGCCCGAGGAACTGGGTCTCCTCGTGGGTGATCACCGTCCGGAAGAGCTCGCTGTCGATAGGAAGATGGCTGTTGTGCACCTCGTAGATCGCTTGCCCGCTCGCGTTCTTGGCCGGGACCAGCGAGGGCGCCCTCAAGATCGAATACATCGCTATCAGAAAGGGGAAGGTGAGCAGCATCGGCAGGCACCCGCCGAAGGGGTTCACGCCGTACTGGCTGTAGAGCTTCATCGTCTCTTCGTTGATCTTGGCTTTGTTGCCCTTGTACTTCTTCTGGAGCTCTTTTACCTTGGGACCAACCGCCTGCATAGCCTGCATGGACTTGATCTGCTTGATCCCCAAGGGGAGCAGGATGACCCTGATCAGGATGGTCAAGATCACGATCGCGACGCCGTAGTTGCCCACCAAGTCGTAGATCTGGGCCAAAACCCAGCCGATCCCGTTGAGCAGGGACTGGAACAGGGGCGAGATCACGGGGATCTCAGCGAGGGCGCGGGTCATGCCGCAGCCCCTCGCCCGTGCTGAGCCTGTGTGACCTTATCATACGTAACGTGGTCGACCCCACCTCGGCCGAAGGGATTGCATCGCGCGATCCGCCACGCGGCCTTCCCTGAGCCTCGCACGGCGCCCAGCTCGCGGATCGCGTCCTCCGCGTAGCTAGAGCAGGTCGGGTAGAAGCGGCACTGCCCGCCGACCCAACCCGAAAGGGTCAGCCGATAGAGCCGTATGGCTCCGATCAGCAGAGCTCTGGCAGGTGCCCCGAGCAGGCGCAGGACGCCACGGATGAAGGTCATGCGCGCATCAGTCCCGCACGGTCGAAAAGCTCCGACATCTCACTCACCAGATCCTGCGTCTTGGCCCCCCTTATGGCTTCTCTCGCCACCAGGACAACCTCCAAACCCTCATCTACCTGCACGGATACCTGTTTCCAGGCCGCTCGCAGGATGCGCCGGGCCCTGTTCCGCTGGACGGCGCCGCCTATGCGGCGCGCGGCGATGAAGGCGGAGTCACTCGGGCCGGGCGCGACGAAAGATACCACCAGCTTCCCGTGAAGGGGTCGGCCTTGGCCGAGCACACGCCGGATCTCGCGCGAGCGCAAGGAGCTCGGCTCCCCGTCAGGCCGACAAGCTCGTGCGGCCCTTGGTGCGGCGGCGCGAGAGGATCGCGCGTCCGGCGCGGGTACGCATACGCGCACGGAAGCCGTGCTTCTTGGCCCGGCGGCGGGTGTTCGGCTGATACGTGCGCTTGGACATCCAGCTAGCCTTTCGATAAAAGTGCCGGCTCCCGGCCGGCAGGGGCAGAGTATACGTGGCGGCATCGCCGCAGGACAAAGGGCCCAAGCACGAAAAGAGCGCCAAAAGGGCCCCTTCAGGGTCTTGTGTGGAAAACGCCGGTGCTATAGTCCGCCTCGCCTTCCCCCCGAGGTGGCCCGCTTCTCCGGTCGTGCGTGGCCTCTGCCTTCCCCCGAAGGTTTTTCCACCGCTGTGGAAAGGTTCTGTGGATACGCATGGCGATAGCTTTTTCTGAACAAGCGGCGCGCGAGGCCTGGACGAAGGTTCTCGATCGCGCTCGCGCTGAGTTGCCCGAGAGCACCATCGCCATGTGGTTCGCCGATGTGCGCGCCGCGAGCCTCGATGAAGACACGCTGAAGCTGATCGCGCCCTCTGACCTGGTTCGAGAACGCCTGGCGCGCAACCATCTTCAACTTATCGAACAGGTAGCGAGCGACCTGGCGGGTCACGAGATGCATGTGAATCTCGTGACCGATCAGGCGATGCGCGAACCTCGGGCCGAACAACCGATCTTCATCCCCGAGGCCCCGGCTCGTCCGCCGGCCGCTTCTCCTTCCTCCGATCGGCCTCTGGGCGCCCCGGGACTTCCCTTCCCCGGGTACACCTTCGATGCGTTCGTCCCGGGTCAGTCGAACCGATTCGCTCACGCCGCCGCGATGGCGGTCGCTGAAGCTCCCCCCTCGAAGGCCTACAACCCGTTGTTCATCTACGGGGGCGTGGGTCTGGGCAAGACACATCTGCTGATAGCGGTCGGCCATCACGTCTACCGGTTGTTGCCGGGGATCCGCGTGAAGTACGTCACCTCCGAACAGTTCGTTACCGAGTTCATCAAGGCGGTTCGCGAACGGCAGGGGGACGCTTTCCGCCACAAATACCGCGAGGTCGACGTGCTGCTGGTCGATGACATCCAGTTCCTGGCCAAGCGCGAGGAGACTCAGACCGAGTTCTTCCACACCTTCAACCACCTGCACGGAGCCGGCAGGCAGATCGTCATAGCCTCCGACAGGCCTCCCAACGAGCTGTCCGGCCTCGAAGAAAGGCTGGTCAGCCGATTCCGGTGGGGTCTCTGCGTCGATGTGCAGCCTCCCGACCTCGAAACACGGATAGCGATCCTGCAGGTGAAAGCTGAGCGAGAGAAGATCCAGGTCCCGGCCGGTGTGGTCGAGTTCGTGGCCTCCAAGTTCGACCAGAGCGTGCGTGAACTAGAGGGGGCCCTGGTCAGGGTCGTCGCCTGGTCGGAGCTGACCGGTCAGGCTATCGACGTCGAGTTGGCCGAGCGCGCCTTGCAGGATCTGCTCCCCCAGACCGAGAACGAGATCCCTCCACAGCTGATCATGGAAGAGACGGCGAAGTACTTCACTTTGTCCGTCGGCGATCTGGTCTCGAAGAGCCGGTCCAGGCCGCTCACTAACGCTCGCCACATCGCGATGTACCTCATGCGTGAGTGCACCGGTTCGTCGCTCATCAAGATCGGCGAGGCCTTCAACCGAGACCACACGACCGCCCTTCACGCGATCAAGAAGGTCGAGGCCGACATGAGGGCTCGCGACACCACCTTCCGTCACGTTCAGGACCTCACTCGGATCATCCGCGGACAGGTCAGGGGAGGCGCTTGAACCATGTGGAAAAGCAGGGGACCGGCTGTGCGCTGCGGGCGGCCTAACGTGTGGGATACGGCCGATAGGTCCGGCAGCGCACATGGTTTCCCCATGTCGGACCCTGCCGTTACGCTGGGAAAAGGTACCCGTTGTGCACCTTTGCACAGGACCTACTACTACTGGGATGGATATAAGGCTTTCAGAGACAGGGGGTGGGCACGGTGAAGTTCCGGTGTGACAGAGACGCGCTTTCCGAAGCGCTGCAGACCGTTCAGCGGGGAGTGTCGTCGAGGCCGGGGATCCCGGCGCTCACCGGAGTCTTGATCGAGGCGTCCGATGACGGACGGCTCACGTTGATGACCACCGACCTTGAGGTTTCCGCCCGACTGGTTCTCGATGGCGTTCAGGTGACAGAGGCCGGCGTGGCGCTGGTGCCGGCCCGGCTCGTCGCCGACACGGTGAAGTCGCTGTCGGACGCGCCGGTCGAGGTCGAGACCGATCAGAGTCAGGCGCGTCTGCGCTGCGCCGCATACGAGGGATCGCTGAGATTGCTTCCGGCGGAAGACTTCCCGGCACTGCAGGAGCCCAGTGGGACACGGATCACCGTCGAGGCGGGCCGCTTCGCCGAGGCTGTGAACCAGGTTGCCAGGGCGGCCTCGCGCGATGAAGCCCGCCCGGTTCTCACGGGAGTGCTGCTCGAGGTGACCCGCGAGGGCGTGGTTCTGGTTGCCACGGACTCGTACCGCCTCTCGATCCGCGAGCTGGTTGCCACGGCCGATGCCGAGGCCCGCGCGATCGTGCCCGAGCGTGCGATGGCCGAAGCCGGCCGCGCCGCCGCAACCGACGAGAAGGGTTCCGTGGAGCTGTTCGTCGACGAGAGCCAGGTCTCGTTCAAGGTCGCGAATCTGACGATGACCTCGCGATTGATCGAGGGCGAGTTCCCGAACTACCGGCAGCTGCTTCCCGAGACCCACGAGAGCCGAATGTCGGTCTCTCGCCAACAGCTGCTCGACGCGGTCCGCCGCGTCGGCCTGCTGGCCCGCGACACGACCCCGGTTCGCCTGGAGTTCAACGCGCTCGGCGTGAAACTCTCATCCTCCTCGCCGGACCTGGGCCAGGCCGTCGAGACCGTTGAAGCGCGTTACGAAGGGGAGGATCTCACGGTTGCGTTCAACCCCCAGTACTTCGCCGACGGGCTTACCGCCGCCACCGGCGAGACCGTCAGGATCGACGTGCGCGACGGGTTGAAGCCGGGGGTAGTCCGCGGTGAGGGCGACGAGTTCACCTATCTCGTGATGCCGGTGCGTCTTCCTGCGACGGTAAGCTGAAGGCGGATATCGCCTGCGGTGCAACTGTCTTGGGTCGAGCTTCGTGATTTCAGGAACCACAGTCTCACGCGACTCGAGCCGGTTCCCACCGGGCTGATCACCCTTGTCGGACCCAACGGCGAGGGAAAGACGAACCTCCTCGAGGGCATGTACTTCGTCTTCGCCCTGGCTTCCCCGCGTGTGTCCGCGAACACGTCCCTGGTGCGCCACGGAGCGAGCGCGGCCTACGCGCGCGGGGAGGTCGACACGTTGGCAGGGCGGGTCCTGGTAGAGGTCGAGATACCGAGTCAGGGCGCGAGCAGGGTCAAGGTCGATCGTTCTCCGGTTCGGCGTAAGCGCGATCTGAAACGCCGCGTCCGCGCGGTCTTCTTCGGCCCCGACGACCTGGACGTGGTTCGCGGGGAGCCCTCGCATCGGCGCCGTTTCCTGGACGAAGCGCTTACGGGGCTCTGGCCCCTCAAGGAAGGGCTGATAACGGCTTACGATCGCGCTCTGCGCCAGAGGAACCGTCTCCTGAAGGAGTGGGAGGGCCGGGGAACCCCTCTCGGGATGCAGATCTGGGACGAAGAACTGGTCCAGGCCGGCGCGGCTCTCACCAGGGGGCGTGCGGAGGCCTTGAGCCGCCTTGCCCCGCACGCCTCCGCCGAGTTCACCTGGCTCGCCCACTACGAGCTGGCGTGCGAGTACGCCCCGAGCGTGGCTGCAACGGGCGATCTGGAGGCGGCCTTCCGAGGCTGCATCGAGGATCGCCGCCAGGACGAACTGGCTCGCCGGACATCCCTCGTCGGTCCCCACCGGGACGACCTGACCCTTGCCGTGCGCGATCTGGGAGCGCGATCCTTCGCGAGTCACGGGGAGGCTTGGGCCGCCGCCCTCTGCCTTCGGCTCGGCCTGGCCTCGGCGATCCGAGATGAAGTGGGCGAACCGCCGGTTCTCCTCGTCGATGATCCGTTCAGCGCACTCGATCCTCGCCGGCGCGATCAGGTGGGCGAACATCTGGCCACCTGGGGCGGGCAGGTCGCCGTAAGTGTCGCCGACGATGCCGATGTGCCGGCGGCTTCGACGGCGATCTGGGACGTCGAAGCGGGCTCCGTCACAGTGAGAGGGTTCTGACATGCCGACGTCCAAGGGCTGGAGCAAACGCAAGGATGCTCGCAGTTCCGAAGGGTCCTCGATCGGCGACATCTTCGACGGATTGCTCAAAGAACAGCTGTTCGCAAGGGGTATGGAGGTCGGGCGCTTGGCTTCGATGTGGCCCCAGGTCGTGGGCGAAAGGCTCTCGACGGAGACGGCTCCGGCGAGTCTTGAGTCCGGTGTTCTGATCGTTTCCGCAACCGATGGAACCTGGGGAGCCCAAGCCCGATTCCTCAACGAGGAGATCCGGAAGAAGGCCAATGAGGCCCTCGGCTCCGAGCGGATCTCCAAGGTGCGGATAGTGGTGCGAAACAGCAGGTAGATGGCCCGAAACGGCCTCTCGAATCGCACCTCAATGTCACCTGTGATTGGTAGAATCTACGCAGTCGTGCAGTTTCCCCCTGCTGACCTCCCGCGCCACGCGTGAGGTCTTCGGCGCGGGCGATAACGGAGGGCAGTTGGCAGCCACGAAGACCAAGCAGCAGAGCTACGACGCCGGCGATATCACCGTTCTCGAGGGCGTAGAACACGTTCGGCTCCGCCCGGGGATGTACATCGGAACCACGTCTTCGAGAGGCCTTCATCACCTGGTCTACGAGGTCGTGGACAACGCGGTCGACGAGGCGATGGCCGGGTTCTGCGACAAGGTGATCGTCACGCTTCACGAGGACGGATCGGCCAGCGTCACCGACAACGGCCGGGGCATCCCGGTCAAACCGATACCGAAAGCCAAGGACCGCCGCCCGGCCGTCGAGGTCGTACTGACCACGCTGAATGCCGGTGGAAAGTTCGGCGGTGCCGGGTACAGGATCTCCGGAGGTCTTCACGGCGTCGGCGTCTCGGTGGTCAACGCCCTCAGCCAGAAGATGACCGCGACGGTCATGCGCGAAGGGTTCACGTGGAACCAGGCCTACGAGCGCGGTCGGGCGACGAACAAGCTCACGAAGGGCAAGGCCTCCAAGCAGACGGGCACGATCATCCGTTTCTGGCCCGACCTGGAGATCTTCACCGAGACGACCGAGTTCAAGCGCGACATCCTCACCGAGCGTCTTCGGGAGCTCGCGTTCCTCAACAAGGGCGTCGAGATCCACCTGATCGATGAGCGGGAAACCCCGGCCCACAAGGACGTCTACAAGGCTAACGGCGGCCTCGTGGACTTCGTCAAGTACCTGGCGGAGGGCAGGGACCCCGTCCATAAGGTCGTCGCGATCGAAGCCAAGGAGGCCGACGCCGAGGTCGAGATAGCCTTGCAGTGGAACGCCGGCTACTCCGAGTCCTTCCACTCCTTCGCGAACACGATCAACACCCACGAGGGCGGCATGCACGAGGAGGGCCTGAAGAAGGCCCTGACCAACGCCATAAACCGCTACGCCCGTGGCAAGGGCCTGCTGAAGGAGAAGGAAGACAACCTGATCGGCGAGGACGTTCGCGAGGGCCTCATCGCCATCGTCTCGGTCAAGCTGCGCGATCCCCAGTTCGAGGGACAGACCAAGACCAAGCTGGGCAACGCCTCCATCCGCTCGATGGTCGAGACGACCGTGAACTCCCAGTTCGCGACGTGGCTGGAGGAGCACCCCGGCGACGCGAAGCGGATCGTCACCAAGGGTTCGGCCGCCGCGAAGGCGCGCATGGCCGCTCGCCAGGCCCGCGACCTGACCCGGCGCAAGTCGTTCCTGGAATCCGGGTCGCTCCCCGGCAAGTTGGCCGACTGTCAGCTATCCGACCCCGGATCATGCGAGTTGTACATAGTCGAGGGCGACAGCGCCGGTGGTTCGGCCAAGAGCGCCAGAGACCGTGCGACGCAAGCCATCCTGCCGATCCGAGGCAAGATCTTGAACGTCGAGAAGGCCCGCCTGCACAAGATCTTGGAGAACCTGGAGATCCAGGCGCTCATCACGGCCATCGGCACTGGCATCGGCGAGGAGTTCGACCTGTCGAAGGCGCGCTATCACAAGATCGTGATCATGGCCGACGCCGACGTCGACGGCGCCCACATCCGAACGCTGCTGCTGACATTCTTCTTCCGGAGCATGCGCGAGCTCATAGACGCGGGGTACATGTACATCGCGCAGCCGCCCCTCTACCTGCTGAAGGAGGGCAAGCAGGAGCACTACTTCTACACCGAGCGCGAGTGGGACGCGTTCCGCAAGAAGAACGGCAACAGCGGCAAGAAGATGGACCCTCAGCGCTTCAAAGGACTCGGCGAGATGGACGCCATCCAGCTCTGGCACACCACCATGGACCCCGAACACCGGACCCTCTTGCAGGTGACGCTCGAGGACGCGGCAACGGCCGACCGGCTCTTCACCATCTTGATGGGAGAGGACGTCCCCTCTCGCAAGGCGTTCATCGAAGCCAACGCCAAGGACGTGCGGAACCTCGATGTGTAAGCGGGGGAGCTAGGTGTCGCAGAACCTCTTCGCGGGACGCGTCGAGCAGATCCAGCTCGAGGACGAGATCCAGCGGTCCTACCTCGACTATGCGATGTCGGTCATCGTCGGGCGAGCCCTGCCGGAGGTCCGAGACGGACTGAAGCCCGTGCACCGACGGATCTTGTGGTCGATGTTCGAGTCGGGCCTGCGCCCGGACCGGCCTCACCGCAAGTCGGTCTCGGCCGTGGGCGAGGTTCTCAAGAAGTACCACCCCCACGGCGACCAGTCGGTATACGACGCGTTGGTCCGCATGGCTCAGGACTGGTCGCTGCGGGTTCCGCTCGTCGACGGGCACGGGAACTTCGGGTCGGTCGACGGCGACCCGGCGGCGGCCTACAGGTACACCGAGGCCCGCCTCGCGCCCATCGCCATGGAGATGCTCCGCGACATCGACGCGGAGACCGTGGACTTCGTGCCGAACTTCGACGGGTACGAGCAGGAGCCGACCGTTCTGCCCTCGCGCTTCCCGAACCTACTCGTCAACGGCGCCGCGGGTATCGCGGTGGGGATGGCGACCAACATCCCCCCTCACAACCTCGGCGAGGTGATCGACGCCGCGGTGCATTTCCTGGAGAACCCCGAAGCCACGGCAGAGGATCTGATGAAGTTCATCAAGGGTCCGGACTTTCCGACCGGGGCCACCATCATGGGCCGCCAGGGGATACGCGACGCTTACGAAACCGGGCGCGGATCGATCAAGGTTCGTGCGGTTTCACAGATCGAGGAAGGCAGCAACGGAAGGTCCAGGATCGTCGTCACCGAGCTGCCGTATCAGGTCAACAAGGCGCGGCTGGCCGAGAAGATCGCCGAGTTGGTCAAGACGGGCAAGCTCAAAGACATCGCGGACCTGAAGGACGAATCCAACCGCGAGGGGATGCGCCTGGTCGTCGAGTGCAAACGAGGCGCGAACGCTCAGGTCGTGCTCAACCAGCTATACAAGCAGACCCAGCTCCAGGACTCCTTCGGAGTGATCATGCTGTCCCTGGTCGACAACGTTCCGAAGACGCTGCGGTTGGACGAGATGATCGGCTACTACGTCGATCACCAGGTCGACGTAGTAACGCGCCGCACGAAGTACGACAAGCGCAGGGCCGAGGAGCGCGACCACATCGTGCTCGGCCTTCTGATCGCGCTCGATCACCTCGACGAAGTCATCAAGATCATCAGAGGTTCGGCCGACGCCGAGGCCGCCCGCACGGCGCTGATGAAGAAGTTCAAGCTCTCGGAGATACAAGCGAACCACATCCTGGACATGCCCCTTCGCCGGCTGACGAAGCTGGCTCGCGCCGAGCTCGACCAGGAGCACAAGGACCTGCTCGCCAAGATCGAGTACCTGAACTCCCTGCTCAAGGACCCGAAGAAGCTGCGCGGAGTCATCAAGGAAGAGCTTGCCGAGATCCGCAAGAAGCACGCGAACCCCCGCCGGACGCAGATCCGCGCCGACGAGGGCGACTTCGACGTCGAGGACCTCATCGCCGAGACGGACGTGATCATCACGGTCAGCCGCGCCGGCTATGTGAAGCGCCTGCCGGTGGACGCCTTCAAGCGCCAGGGCCGCGGCGGCCGCGGCGTCCGAGGCCAGAACCTGAAAGAAGAGGACGTCGTCAAGAACGTCTTCACGACGACCACTCACCACTGGATGCTGTTCTTCACGACCAAGGGCAAGGTCTACCGGGTCAAGGCTCACGAGATCCCCGAATCCTCCAAGACGGCCAGGGGGCTGTACGCCGCGAACCTGCCCGGGGTAGCCCTGGACGGTGACGAGAAGATC
Organism: Actinomycetes bacterium; assembly: GCA_031423155.1. Classification (GTDB taxonomy): domain Bacteria; phylum Actinomycetota; class UBA4738; order UBA4738; family HRBIN12; genus JANPEZ01. Next base: position 20,385 of record JANPEZ010000010.1, on the reverse strand, counting down.
AGTGCCGTGATCGATCTGAAGGAGTACGCCAAGGACCGATTCCTGCTCTTCGCCACGAAGAACGGGATGGTCAAGAAGACCGCGCTGCCCGAGTACGACTCACCCCGCAGCGGGCTGATCGCCATCAACCTGAAGCCCAGAGACGAGCTCATGGACGTGCGGCTGACTGACGGCAAGGACGACGTGCTGCTGGTATCCAGAAAGGGCCAGGCGATCCGATTCAAGGAGACCACCGCCCGGCCGATGGGCCGCGGAACCGCCGGGGTCATCGGCATGCGCCTGGCCGAAGGGGACAACGTCATCGCGATCGGCCTGGCCTCCGAAGGAGAGGAGCTGATCAGCGTCACCGAGCAGGGTTACGGCAAGCGTTCCAAGCTCGCCGACTACCCGACGAAAGGCCGCGGCGGCAAGGGCGTCATCGGCCATCAGCTCACGACCAAGACGGGGGTTCTCGCCGGCGCCTACGTCGGTACCAAGGACGAGGACATGTTCGTCATCTCCTCCAGCGGGATCGTTATCCGCGTCACGGCTTCGGACATCCGCCGCGTCGGCCGAGCCAGCCAGGGCGTGCGAACCATGCGCGTCGAAGAGGGCGCGACGGTTGTGGCGCTGGCCCCCGTCATCACCCAGATGGACGACGAGGAGTAGGCCGCTTCAAGACGGCAGCTCTACCCGCCTGAAGACCCTCCAAAGGAGCACGTCGTAGACGCACTTGATGCTGCCCGCCACCACGAAGGGCGCGCCGATCGCCACGTTGGTCATCAGGACCCCTCCGAGTAACTGGCCGAAAGGCCTTGCGACGTAACGCGAGGTGTTGGTGACGGCAGCCGCAGCGGTCCGTTCGTCCGGGTCGACCATCGCGGCGATGTAGGCCTGGCGGGTGGGTACGTCCATCTGTGACAACGCGAAGCGGACGATCAAGAACACCAGGGCCGGACCGATAGAGGGCATCAGCGCGACGGCGATCAGCAGCAGGTTCGACGGTAGGTGCGAAAAGACCATGGTGTTGAGAAGGCCGAACCTCGCCCCGACGCGAGCCGCAACTATCGCCGATCCCGCCTGCAGTAAACCTCCCAGGAAGAAGACGATGCTCATGAGCTCCGGGCTTGCCCCGAAACGACGGGCGAACCAGAAGGTCATGAACGAAGAGACGACGAAGCCACCGGCGAAGGCGTCCGTTGCGAACAGGCTCGAGAGCTTGATCACCTTGGCGCGAGATCGTTCCAGAGACTTAACGGCCCCTCCGCCGACCGGCTCCATGGCAGGAGACAGGCGCAGCGCGAGCCAGACACTCACCGCTGCTATCGCTGGGAAGACCAGGAGCCAGTGCTGATCGTCGGGCGCACCTGCCCATAGACGATGCAGGAACGCCGGGCCACCGGCCGCAAGCGACCCGAGCGCTCCGGCCAGGTATGCAACGGCGTTGTAGCGACCGAAGACGTGGATCCTCTCGGCAGCGGGCGCCTGGCCGATCATCGCCTGCTCCAAAGAGGTGATGGGTCCGGACTCGTTCGCGTCGGTGGACATCGTGCCCGTAAGCGCGACGAGGGAAAGGACCCAGACGTTGCCGCTGAGGGCGAAGGCGACGCCGACCACCCCCATCAGTGCCAGCAGTCCGGCATAGAGCCTCCTGCGGCCGATGCGGTCACCGAAGGCGGCGACCAGGACCGATGCCAGAGCCATCCCCGCGAGCATCGCCGTGAAGACGACCGTGACCTGTGCGTTCGAAAGACCCGAGCGCCCCAGCGCCGTTCCCAGCACGACGACCCCGAAGCCGTATACGGATGCCCGGAGCGCCTGGATCCAAAGGATCCTCCTCAGGTCCGGCTGTATCGGGCTGGCGCCGTTCACGCGACGGACGATAATCGAGTAGTGGATGCTGGGGTCGCTGTTCTCGTACTTGCCGGTCTTTCGACGGTAGCGCTAGCGCTGCTTCATCCTCGGCTGCCTCGCGTCCCGGCGGATCTGGCGCTGGCGGCGGGCGGCGCACTGGCCGGCGTCGGAGGGCTCATGCTGCAGGATCAGGTCCTCACCGCCGAGTGGATCGGAGCTCCGGTCGTGCTCGCCGGGATCTTCTACCTGCACGCCCGCTTTCTCTTCAAGGGGAAGGGCCCGCTGAGGACCTAGGCACCGGGTACTTGCCCCGGGGTTGCCGTACCCTTACAACCTCTTCGAGACCATCGATGACGGGAAGGCTGATGGCCCAGACGGTCGAGGAACCCGGTTCCACCCAACCGAGCGAGACACCGCAGGCAGATGCGCTGCCTCCCACGCACGCTCAGCGGGCCCCGGAGAGCCGGCGTGGGCGTTCCGCGCCTAGGCGCACGCGCGTGGTCGTGCGCAAGGTCGGGCCGCTATCCGTGCTCAAAGTGTCCTTGATCTTCTACTTCTGCACCATGCTCGTGGTCTTCCTCGGACTGGTCTTCCTCTACTCGGCGCTCAGCGCCGTCGGTGTCATCGACCACATCGAGTCGACCCTTGCCGACTTCAACAACGAGAACGCGTTCAGCATCGACTCGGTCTGGATATTCCAGAGGCTCTTCGTGGCCGGATGCGCGATGGTGGTCATCTGGTCACTCATCAACGTAGTCCTGACGTTCCTATACAACCTGATCTCGGACATCGTCGGAGGCGTCGAGATCACCCTGGCCGAGAAGCGCTGAGCCCTAACCGTTTGACACAGTTTCAGGGGCGTGGCTACGCTGGCCCCCGGGCCGGACTGCCGACCCCAGTTTTCATACTCGGGCCTGTAGCTCAGCTCGGTTAGAGCGCTTCCCTGATAAGGAAGAGGTCGATGGTTCAAGTCCATCCAGGCCCACTCCCGGAAGGAGAGGATCCCAATGGCTGACGACAAGGAAGGCACGGAGAAGAAGGGCGGGTTCTTCCGCAAGCTCATGAAGCTTGCGTTCATCGGAGCGATCGTGGCCGCCGTGGTGCAGTTCGTGAAGCGCCGCCGCGGGTCTGACCTCGACGACACCGAGTGGCAGGAGCTGCCGCCGCCGGCCGGCGGCTAAGAACCCTGTTGGGAACCACCCCATGGGACCTGGCGCACGCGGCTGCGGCCGCGGCGGGGGTCAGGCTCGCCCCTCTCACTGAGCTCGAGGACGCCGATCGGATCCTGCACGTCATGATCGCGACCTGGGGCGAGCATCAGCTGATCCCGCGCGAGATGTTCAGGGCGTTCTCTGAGAGCGGGAACGTTCCCTACGGCGCTTCGGACAGCGACGAGCTCATCGGCTACGTCCTTGGTTGGGCGGGCGTGGACGAGGGCGGCTTGCACATCCACTCGCACATGTTGGCGGCTCTGCCCGATCGCAGACACGCCGGGGTCGGTACCGCGTTGAAGCTCGCCCAGCGGGCCCAGGCCCTGGATCAAGGCATCGAGGTCGTCCGATGGACGTTCGATCCGATGGTCGCCCGCAACGCCCATCTGAACCTGAACAAGCTCGGCTGTGTCGCAGATCGCTTCCACCGCAACTTCTACGGGCAGATGACCGATTCGCTGAACGCCGGCGAACGCTCCGACAGGTTCGTGGTCCGCTGGGACCTTCGGCGAGAGCCGGGCCCCCGAGCCATCCCCGGCCTCTTCGAGCAAGTGGCGGTGCCACGCGACTACGAAGCGCTGCGAGCCGGGGATCCATCGCGGGCGGGCACGGAACGCGATGAGATCGCGGCCGCCATCGAGGAACGCATGGCCGCAGGCCTCATCGTCGCCGCTTTCGACAAGGATGCTTCGACCTATCACTTCACGCGACCGGAGGATGTCGGCCCGTGACGAAGGTCCACGCGATCGAGTTGAGGATGATCGGGCTGCCTCTGGTGCGGCCTTTCCGCACGAGCATGGGGGTCGAGACCGAGAAGGTCTGCATCCTCGTCAGGGTCGAGACCGAGGATGCCGAGGGCTGGGGAGAGTCGGTCACCGGCATCGACCCGGGTTTCTCCGAGGAGTTCAACGAGGGCGCCTGGCTGGCGATCCGCGACTTCTTGGCACCGGCGATCTTCGCCGCCGGCGACGTCTCGACCGGCGACATCGATCACGTCCTGGCCGGTGTGCGCGGTAACCCCATGGCCAAGGCGGCCCTGATCAACGCTCTTCTCGACGCGGAGCTTCGGGCCGAGAACCGCTCTCTAGCAGAGCATCTAGGAGCGGCAACGGACCGAGTGGCCTGCGGAGTCTCCGTGGGGATCACCGACACGACGGCACAACTGCTCGATCAGGTCGCTGGCTACCTGGCTGAGGGCTACCAGCGGATCAAGCTGAAGATCGAGCCGGGCCTGGATGTGGAAAGGGTCCGCGCGGTCCGCGAGGCGCACCCGGACATCCTGCTGTCAGTCGACGCCAACGCGGCGTACACCCTGGCCGATGTCGGCATCTTCAAGGAGTTGGACGGCCTCGATCTGCTGATGATCGAGCAACCCCTTCACTACGACGACCTCGTTGACCACGCCAGGCTCCAGACCCAGGTCTCCACAGACATCTGCCTCGACGAATCGATCCGTTCGCCGGCTCGGGCGGCCGCAGCCCTGGAACTGGGTTCCTGCAGGATCATCAACATCAAGCAGGGAAGGGTAGGGGGGCTGCTCCAAGCCAAGCAGGTCCACGATGTGGCGCGCGCGGCGGGTGTGCCCGTCTGGTGCGGCGGCATGCTCGAGACCGGTATCGGGAGGGCCTCGAACCTGGCCTTGGCCGCTCTGCCGGGGTTCACCCTTCCGGGCGACACGAGCGCCTCGAGCCGGTACTTCACGGACGACATCACCGAGCCCTTCGTTATGGATCCCGACGGGACGATGGTGGTGCCTGGGGGACCTGGGATAGGCGTGATCCCGAGGAAGGAGCGTCTCGAGGCTTGCACCCTGCGGGCCGAGACCCTCCGGAACAAAGAGTGACAAAACCGGCGGATCGGGTTTGACCGCCCGACTTGCACCGGCATATGGTTCGTCCCGAGAGACCGCTGGGGCCCCCGGGTTCCGGCGGTTTCTCGCTTTCCCGGTGCTTTACGCGGCCCGCGCGACGGGCGATGCTACGCAACGCGTCTCGCTAACGCGCGGTGGCCGCCGCGACCTTCCCGCGAGACGCCGGGAGCTATGAAGAAGCGCGTCGTTCAGGCGGAGGGTTTCGAGATCGTCGATGAGGCCGGCAACGTCCGGCTGCGCCTCGGGCTGTCGGGCGATGATTCCCCGTCCATCTCGCTGATGGATCCGGGTGGCCGCGTCCGCTCCAGGTTCGCGTTGCTCGCCGACGGCTCCTCCGGCTTGGTCATCGGCGACGAGGACGGAAAGGTTCGAGCGACACTCGGGCTCGCCTCGGACGGATCGGCGAGCCTTGCGTTCGGGGACAAGAACGGGCGGATCCGCGCCAAGTTCGGGCTCGCCTCCGAATCCAGCCCGACGATGGGCATGCAGATCAAAGAGGGCGAGCTTGCTCACGTGTACTCGATCGCCCAGCAGGGCACTCCGACGATGGGCCTGTACGACAAGGACGGCAAGGTGCGCGTCCGCCTGGGTCTGGCCGCCGAGGGTTCGCCGGTGATGAGGATGCTCGACGCCGAAGGGACACTTAGGGCGGTCGTCGGTCTGGCTTCGGACGGAACTCCCTTCGTTCAACTGATCGACGAGGAGGAGCGCCCGACCTGGACCGTCCGCTAGCGCCTCAGGTCGGGATGTACCATCGGCGAACACCTTCACCCCCCAAGGAGAACCTGATGCGGCGCCCCCGCCGGATCCTCGCAGCCATTCCGATAGTGGTCGCACTCGCCGCGACTGCAGTGGTATCGCCCGCTCAACGGGTCACCCCTGCGAGAGCGATCGTGCAGCCGCCCAACATCGTGCTGATCCTGACCGACGATCAGAGCCCGGATTCGATACCTCACACGCCGGCCGTCATGCCCAAGCTGCAGGCGATGCTGGATGACCCGACGGATCACTGGGTCCGGTTCTCGCACGCCTACTTCAACGTCTCTCTCTGCTGTCCCTCTCGCGCGAGCATCCTGACTGGGCGCTACGACACCCATACCGGAGTTAAGACCAACGGCAACGGACCCTTGTTCAACGAGAGCTCCACGATCGCGACTTGGTTGAAGACGAGCGGCTATCACACGGGTTTCTACGGCAAGTACCTGAACAACTGGCCATACGGACGTCCGCTATACAACCCGCCAGGCTGGGACAACTTCGTCGCCTTCATCACCGACGAGGACCGCTACTACAACTACCAGCTCTACAACCCCGATGTGGCAGGCCTGGTCGAGTATCACGGCACGCTTCCGGAGGACTACTCGACGACGGTTGTGAGGAAGAAGGCCGTCGATTTCATCGAAGCGGCCCCCTCGGGTCAGCCTTTCTTCCTGATGTTCGCGCCGCGCGCGCCCCATCCTCCCTCGATCCCGCCTCCGACGGTGGCCGGGATCTACAAGAGCATGGCGCCGACCCACGCGCCCGGTTTCAACGAGGCCGACGTCTCGGACAAACCGGACTGGGTGCAAGCTCTGCCGCTCCTGGGAGACCGAGGTGTGAAGAAGGCGGACGCAGGTCGGCGCAAGAGCTACGAGGCCCTCATCGGAGTTGACGATGCGGTCGAGAAGATCACCGACGCCCTTTCGGCCAAAGGGGTCCTGAACAACACCGTCATCGTCTATCTCACCGACAATGGCTACGCGTTCGGAGACCATCGATTCACCGGAAAGACCTGCCAGTACGTCCAGTGTCAGTCGACGCCGCTGCTCGTGCGATATCCGGGCGCGACACCGCACGTAGAACCGGCGCTGGCCAGCAACGTAGACATCGCATCGACGCTAGCTGCCATCGGCGGTGCGACGCCGACGATCGCCCAGGACGGACTCTCGCTGAAGCCGTTCCTGGACGGGGTACCCCCCGGTTCGTGGAGAGACGCGGTGCTGATCCATTGGGTCGGCGCCCAGAAGACGACCGGGTACTGGGGCATCTATACGAAGGACTACCTGTACACCGAGCTGTCCGGCGGAACGGTGAACGTCGAGCTGTACGACCTGACGGGCCAACTCGGGGCTCCGGATCCGGATGCGCTGCAGAACCGTGCGAACGATCCGATCTACGCGGCCAAGAGGGCAGAGCTGGCCGCGCAACTCGCGGCGTTGAAGGCGACCGCCGCCTAGCCGACGGTTACCGACACGACCGGCGACCAGCCGGTGAAGTTGCCACTCACCTTGTTCCTCACGCGTGATCGGAACGAATACGTGCCGATGCCAGAGTCGGGTATGAACTTCTTGCTGACACTGGTCACCCCCGGACCGACCAGGTCGCTCCAGGTCGCGAAGCCCGGGCGCTGGATCTGAACATCGAAGACGAGCCAATCGGGCACCTGCCCCGCGCACCATGTAACCGTGAATGTGGTGGCCTGGGTTCCGTTCCTGGGTTTGGCGACGTCTGGGATGGCGACCGAGCTCGTATCCGCGGTGGCATCGTCGAGGATCGTGTAGGTTCCCGCGGCCAGGAACCTGACGGCATACCGTGACCCCGGCGGTCTGAGGGCGCCCGACCCGAAGAGGCCGATCCCGTCCGCGTCGCTGACCGAGTGGGCGGCGGTGTTCGACGAAGGCATGTCCCACTGGACGTTCGTGTCCAAGATCGCCGAGATCGATGCAGTGCCGAACCCTGCGTCGGTCAGGGTGGTTCGCGTCGGCTTGGCGGTCGAGATCGATGCGAGGAAAACGTCGAGTGCGCCTCCGATGGAGGGTTGAGCCGGACGCTGTGCCGTCGGGAAGTCCGCAGAGGCGGTCTGTCCGGTAAGGACGGGCTCTCCCATCGACTCGACCGCGACATCGTGGGCAGCATCTTCGGAGGATCCCCCGATGTATGTGGCGATCGTCGCCGTCGCTCCCGTGGACCTAAGCATGACGAGGAATCCATCTGTTCCTCCTGCCAGGCCATCCTGGAACCTGTTGCCGGACTGGGGCATGTCCGCCGAGGTCGTCGAGCCGACGATGTAGGCGTTGTTCCTCTTGTCGGCGGTCACTCCGCCGACAGAATCGATCCCGGAGCCACCGAGATACGTCGACCATTTCGCCGAGGTTCCTCCCGGGTTGACCGCGATGGCGAAGGCGTCGAGGGCCCCGCCCGGAGGCCTCTCGCGGTAGGCGCCGGGCGTCGTCGGGAAGTTCCCGGAAGTGGTGTCGCCGCCGACGTATGCCACCCCCGCCCGGACGGCAACCGAAGCCCCGCGGTCGGTTCCCCAACCTCCGAGAAAGGTGGAGTAGGAGAGCGCTCCGGACGAGGTCAGCTCCGTGAGGAAAGCGTCGCGCCCGGCGGCCTTCGAAGCCTGAAGGACGCCTGCCGTCGTCGGAAAGGCCGGAGAGTCGGTCCAGCCAGTCACCGTCGCCGCGCCGCCCGGCGCCACCGCGATCCCGCCGCTGGCGTCATCGGCCGAGCCACCGAGCACACGAGAGTAGGCGAGTCCGGACCCGGTCGGATCGAACGCGGTCGCGAAGGCCTCCGATCCTCCTGCGGGTGCGGCTCCCAGCGTCGTTGGAAAGTCGGCCGAGGTCGTCGTCCCCGTGACGTAAGCGATCCCGGCATCCAGTGCCAGGTCCTCGATGCCGTCATCGCCAGTGCCCCCCAGGTACGTCGAGTAGGTGAGGGAGGACCCGCCGGATGAGATCTGTGCCACCCATCCGTCGTGCGGTCCGCCGTAGGGGAGTGTGCGGTAGGCGCCGGGCGTCGTCGGAAGATCGGCCGAGTCCGTGACACCGGCCATGTACACGATGCCCGTGGATGTCACCGCCAATCCGAGTGCGCGGTCGCAGCCCCCTCCACCGAAGTAAGTCGCATTCACGACCGGAGTCTGCTTGTGAACGTTCATCTGTAGAAGGAAGGCGTCGCAGGAGCCTCCGAGGGTCGTGTCCATCGCTCCGGCTTTGAACGGGAAGTCGACGGAACGGGTCTCTCCGGCGGTGAAGGTGCTGCCCGAGCCGAGCGCCTCCGCCCAGCCGATGTCGTCCCCGCTCCCTCCGAAGAAGGTCGAGACATTGATTACCGGGTCGATCACGAGCGGCAGCCCGGGGTCGTATCCGCCGACAGCGAAACCCACTCGGCCGCTCTCCTTGACCAGGAACCTGCCTTCGACCCGAACCTGTCCGGCGGGGCTCCGTTGGAAGAGCGTGGGCGCGCCGTGGCGCATGATCCGTCCTCCGGGCGTTCGCACGACCAGCGCTCCGGAGGCCTCCACCCGCGCTGTGGCCCCTCTGGTGAAAGACAGGCCGATGCTTGAGGGGTCAGCGCCGGGCGCGACCCGGAACCGGTATTCGATGCCCTCGACCGAGCCGCGGAAAGCCATCCGCACTCCGGGCCAAGCGTTCGGGTAGGCGACCGCGGTGGTCGTGGCCACTCCACTTCGCCAGGCGGCCGGATCGTTGCCGAGGAAGTAGTTGGCAAGGCCGGCGAAGCGACCAGTCGGGACCGGATTGACATCGGCCGACCTGAACAGGCGCATCGTGACGGGATGGCCCGGTCCCGTGAACGTCGCGGCGTGCGAGGTGAGAAGCACCGTGGAATCTGCGCCCCTGGCCAGGAAGCTCACCCGCCGATCCGCCTGCCCAACGTTCGGTTCGAATCGAAGAGGCGTGACCATCGGAGCCCCAGGTCCGCGGACCAGGGAGTCGCGAACGCTCTCAGGACCTCCGGTTGAGGCAGGCAGAGTCGTCGCAAGTAGGGCGGAGACGATCAGGCGGGACGCGGCGGCGAGCACGCTTGAACCGTATCGCGCCGGCGCCCGGATGCGCACCATGCGCACGGGCGAAAGTCGCACGCGCGTGCCGACTCAGCCGGTCGTAGTCTCCACCAGCGTTGCGGTCGGGGTCGGCGTCGTCGAGGAGTCGTTGTTCCCGTTCATCATCACGACCAGCAAGATGATGATGACGATCAACAGCAGGACGCCGACGGCTCCGATGCCACCTCTGCCGCCGCGGCCACCACCCCTTCCGCCACCGCGCATGCGGCCGCGTCCACCTCCGCGTCGGCCCATGCCTCCCATCCGATCTCGGCCACCGGCGTCTTCACCGTGACCGCCTTCACCGCGGCGACCTCCGCCGCCGCCCGCGTCGGGACGGCCGGTGTCTTCACCGTGACCGCCTTCACCGCGGCGACCTCCTCCTTGTCCCTGGTCGCCAGCGCCGCCCATCCTGCCCTCCTGCGGACGGTCGTGACCTCCGCCACCGCCACCGCGATCGCCGCCCTCGTGCGGACGGTCGTGACCTTCGCCACCGCCACGATTGCCGCCGCCACCACCTCGATTGCCACCACCTCCACCGCCACCGCCACCGCGATTGCCGCCCATCGATCAACCTCCCAGGCTCGAGTCCGTCCACCTTAGACCCGCTTCCCCTTGCCCGGCAGGAGGGCACTGCGTTAGGTCGGGTCGTTAGACTTTCACCTCAGGGGGCGTAGCTCAGTTGGTAGAGCACCTGCTTTGCAAGCAGGGGGTCACCGGTTCGAGTCCGGTCGTCTCCACCGGAAAGTGGGCCGCGCTGAATGGCTCGCCCCTCGAGGCTAGCCCGCCACTCGATAGAGACGCCACCGGTCGGGGACGCCCTTCAGTTCATGCTCGTCGGCGTCTTCGAAGGTGAGACCTGAGCCCGCGACCAGATCCTTCACGGTCTGTGAAACAAGGACCTCGTTCGGACCGGCCTTCGCGCTAACCCGGGCAGCGATGACGACGCCCAGGCCCGTGATGTCATCACCCTCGAGCGCGATCTCGCCGGTGTGCAGTCCTGCGCGGATCTCTATGCCAAGCGGCCTGACGCCAGCGGCGATCACTTCGGCGCAGCGCACCCCACGGGCCGGTCCGTCGAAGGTCGCAAGGAACCCGTCGCCCATGGTCTTGATCTCCCGCCCTCGGAATCGGGCGATCTGTTCGCGGACGATCCGATCGTGGTGGTCGCGGATGTCGCGCCAGGCGAGGTCTCCCATCGACGCGCTCTGGGCTGTGGAGTCCACGATGTCTGTGAAGAGCACCGTCGCCAACACGCGGTCATGCTCAGCGGTGTGTCGCACCCCAGTGATGAACTCCTCGATCTCATCTGAGATCGCATCGTTGTCACCGGTGACCCAGTAGTGGTCGTCACCTGGCAGCTCCACCATCTGCGAACCCGTGATCGTCGATGCCACGAGGCGCGAGAACTCGACGGGGATCAAGCGGTCCTCGGTGCGGTGGATGATGAGGGTGGGCACTGCGATCGTGGACAGGATCCCGCGCACGTCGGTTTGTCGGTAGAGACGCAGGAGCGCTTCGGCGGTCGAGGGGCTTGCGGAGAGTTGAATGAACGCTTCGAACCATCCGAGGAACTCCTCGTCGGCAAGGCGGCTCGGGGCGCTGTAGGCGGTATCCCACCGCACGAACTCGCGGGTTCCCCACGAGGTGCGTACCAGTCGGAAGACCTCCTCCCAGAGCGCTGCGCCCTCTTCCTCGGAGCGCCCGATACGAGGACCGCCGGGGTCCATCGCGTACAGGATCAGTGCGGTCGAGCGTTCCGGGCGCGACGCAGCGAACAGGCTGCAGATCGCCCCTCCGTCTTCGGCACCGAAGAGAGTGGCGCTCGATGCTCCCACGGCATCGAGTACGACCTCTAGGTCATCCGCGAGATCTTCGAGCGGGGGGAGGTCATCTGGCGAGAAGCGGTCCGAGAGCCCGGTACCTCGACGATCGATGACGATCAGCCTGGCGAACGAAGCGAGGCGCTCGAGGAACCGCGCATAACTGGGCAGCTCCCATTGCCATCGGAGGTTGGAAAAGTAGCCGGGGACGAAGACGAGGTCGCGGGGAGCATCGCCGACCACCTGGTAGGCGATATGGACGCCGCCGGGGGTCTCGGCATAGCGGATCGGGGGCACGTCCCTCACGGAACCACCGAGTAAAGGCGCCAGCGGTCTTCCACCTGCGTATCCTCGCGCTCGCGGAACGACTCCGCAAACCGAGCGACCGAACGCTCGTATGTGCCTGAGACCTGGTCGTGCCGTCCTCCGTTCTCGATAGAGGTCCGCTCGGGGGTTACGGCGACGTCGGGGGTGGCTTGTGCTCTGTTCGTGGGGACGGATTGCGTGATCGTGTTGCGGGGAGGATGATTCGATGCCACATGGGTTCCTGAGTCCACTCGAGCGGAGCGGAAGCTAGCGAGGAGTCGAGGACCATGGGAACGCGATCCTGCCATCGGCGTCGGAATGCCCTGGTCGGAGTGGTTCTAGTCCTGCTGACCGCGGCATGTGGCGGAGGGTCCGTTACGGATCGTGAGGCGTCCTCATCCAAGACGTCGAGTGCGTCCCCCGGCGCCACTGAGCCCGACTACATCGGCCCCCAGGTAGCGTTCGATGTTCCCGATAGCTGGCACGAGTTCAACCTGGATTCACCATGGGACTACTTCGCGGCGTACGGTCCTGTTGAAGGCAACCGTTCTGATTACGTTGCGATCGGACCGATTCCGGCGGAGTTAGGCGATGGCTCGCCGGAGGAGCTTCTGCGGCGTTTCGTTCCTCTGTCGTCCGGCCCGATCGATGTCGAGATCTCGCACGGCAACGGATCGACGATGTACACATCGTCCTTTAGGAAGGATGGGCTCACGGTGCAAGCGACGATCGTCGAAGGCTCGCGGGATTCCTATCTCGTGGCTTGCAATTACGGAACGACGATGGAAGCAGACATGTCGGCTGGATGCGCTTCGATCCTCTCATCGCTTTATGAGGCCGATCCATCGCCGGTGACCGATCCGTCGGGCTGTACCGACCGGGAACTGTCGCTGCTTGCTGGCATTCCCCTGTGGGAGGGTGCCACCCCCCAGCCTCCAGATGCCGGGATCGTTGGCGTCTGCGATATGTGGGTTGCTATGCCCGCCGGTTCAAGAGAAGACGTCATCAGATTCTATGAGGGCGTGCTGGCCGACGAGGGTTGGGTCACTCTCAACCAGGGAATGGATCGAACTGGTCCAACCGGAGACGTCTGGCAACTGCTTGCACTCCAAGACTGGGATGCGGTCTTGATCGAGGCCTACGTTACCGATGGGGTCACGGATCACTACTTCATCACGGTCGAGGACGGATGACCGATGAGAAGCACCGAAGAGCGATGATGGGCTTGATCCAACCGCTGCTCTCAGGCCACGCCGCTACAACGTGTCCATCTGCGATAGCTGCGCGATGAGCCACAGGACGAAGAGTAGAGTTGCGACTCCGATCGTGATCGAGATCACCATGAGAACCCAGCGATCGGATCTATGACCTTCGCCTCTGGCTTCGCCACCAGCTCGCAGCAGAGCGACAAGGCCGAAGAACGACGTGATGAGCCCTGCGGGACCGATAACGATCAGCCCGGGGCGCGAGGCTATGCTCACGCAATCTATCCACCAGCCGCGGCATTCGGGCAAACCTCCCCTGAAGTCGGCTGGCACTCCGGACAGCAGATCCAGATGCCCGAAGATGATCCATGTCGTGAGTCCAGCAGCCACGACCACGACGCCTGCCGCGATCCGTTGTTCTCTCTTCTTCGAACGCCCGAAGACAGCAGCGCCTAGGACGATCAGCACGGCGAGGGCAACCGAGACGGCGACCAGCTTCGGAGCGGTCCAAGAACCGGACAACCCGAGGGTGACTCGTTGGTATTCGCGTACCCCGCCGCCATGGTACGTAGCCGTCGCCCAAGGGAGCGCCGACCCGAGCCCGACTGCGACTCCGGCCACCGCTGCGATCCGCGCGAAGATCCGACCGTCGTGGGGAGGGCTCGCGTCGAGCGCCTCAGGTGGCTCGGATGTCTGCCCGTCCATGCGCGCCCCCTTGATAGACGCCCAACGGCTCCCACGAAGATACGCTCACGTCGAGTCGGTTTGAAGGGGATCCGTCTAGCCGAGGCCGCTTAACCGACTATCGCCAGCTCATCTCTGAGCTACCGCACGCGGCCGCGCATGGCCAGGAGCGCCACGCTCACAGTGATCGTGCAGAAGAGCGTTGCCACACCCAGCGAACGCACGATGTCGAACGTGGATCCGCCCTCGAGCGACAGCGAGCGCAGCCCCGCGAGCACGTAGGTCATCGGGTTGTACGTGGCCGCTGTCTGCAGCCAACCCGACAGGGCCTCCTTCGGCGCGAACGCCGTCGTCAGGAAGACGAACGGAACCTGGAAGGCCCACATGCTGGCGACCACTTGAGGGTTGCCGGTCTTCAGCGCCAACGAGAACCCGATCGCCGAGTAGCCCAAACCCCATAGGCTTGCGATCCCCAGCATCGCCAGGAGACCGACGAGTCCGGTGGCGAACACCGTTCCGGTGGCAACCGCGACGAGCGAGATGACCAACCCCTGAGTCATGATCCGGCATAGATCGGCCGACATCGCTCCCACGAGGATCGAGAAACGGTTCGCCGGTGTCAGTAGCAGCTTGTCGAAGTAGCCACTTTCGATGTCGGCCACCATGTTGAGTCCGGCGCTTCCTCCGGTAACCGCGAACAACACGGACATCGGAAGGGCGAACGCGCTGAAGTTCGCGAGACCGGACTGAGCGGCGAACCCTCCGAGTGAGCCGGTCATGAAGAAGAAGAAGAACACGGGCATGAGCAGGTTCGGCAGCAGGAACGCCGGTGTACGCAGCGAAGTGCGGATCTCGCGCGCTCCTAGATACACCGCGTCGCGCACGGCTCCCGAGAAGCCGGCACCTGCCCGGGGGTCCGCGACGCTGCTCATGCGCCTGCCTCGGGCACGCCGGAGGCCGGCGCGCCCGCTCCCTCCAGGCGCGATCCGGTCGCGCGCAGGAATACCTCGTCGAGGGTCGGTCGGGAAAGCGCGACCGACCCGGCCGCCACTCCCGCGGCATCGAGCCGGCGCACGACGTGCGCGATCGTTCCGGAGCCGTCGGCCACGAAGAGCGTGAGTCCATGCGAGTCGACCCTCATCTCCTCGAGACCCTCGAGTCCCTCGAGCGCAGAGCGGCCCTCCTCGATGTGAGTCTCGGGGATCTCCACGGTCACGACGTCGGTACCGATCGAGCGCTTCAGGTCCCCTGGGGTGCCCTCGGCGACGATCTTGCCGTGGTCGATGATCGCTAGCCGCCCGGCGAGCGCATCGGCCTCCTCCAGATACTGGGTCGTTAGGAACACGGTGATGCCCTCCTCGCGATTCAGCCGGCGGACACGGTCCCAGACCGCTTCACGGCTGGCGGGATCCAGGCCTCCGGTCGGCTCGTCCAGCACCAGGATCCGCGGCCCGTGTATGAGGGCGCTGGCCAGATCCAGACGGCGCTTCATGCCACCGGAGTAGGTCGCCACCCGCCGGTCCGCAGCTTCTGTGAGCCCGACCAGCGTGAGCATCTCGTCGGCGCGCTCCTTCGGCTCGGCCCCGCGAAGCCCCTGGAGCCTTGCCTGCAGGACGAGCAGTTCGCGCCCCGTCGCCAGCCTGTCCATCCCGGCTTCCTGTAGTGCGACACCGATCGCGCGCCGGACCTCGTCGGGGTGCTCGGTGACGTCGAAGCCTCCTACCCGAGCGTGCCCGGACGTCGGCCGGAGCAGCGTCGTGAGCATCCTGATGGTCGTGCTCTTGCCGGCGCCGTTAGGTCCGAGGAACCCGAACATCTCGCCCTCGGCGACGCTCAGGTCTATCCCGTCGACCGCGACTATCCCGCCCGGAAACTCCCTGCAAAGGGTCTGTGTTTCGATCGCGTTCGCCACGGTCGCCGATTCTGCCAGATGCGAGCCACTCCCGCCCCGCCTGGGAGACGGGAGTGGCGAGCCAACTCAGGCGCAGGCGAACGTGCCGGCATCCGCGAACCGCGCCTCGCCCGGAACCGAGACCCACTGGTAGTCGTAACTGGAGGAGTGCAACGTCATCTTCAGAACGCCGAAGGACTTGTTCTGCGTAACGAGCAGGTTCTTGGGCTTCGGTTTGAACCCCAGCGGATACAGGGAGCGGCCTCCGGTTCCGACGGTGAACTGCCGCATACCGGTCGCGCTGAGCTTCCCGTCCGCATCCTGCGGAGCCCAGCGCTGGTAGAGGTGGTTGTGGCCGACGAGCATCACGTCCACGCCGGCGCCATCCATCAGTCTCCACATCTCGATATAGGGCGCTGTCTCGGTTCCCGCGTAGTGGGTGGTGCCGTTGTCGTCGATCCACTTCTGATACGGCCGCCAGTCGAACCTCGGATGATGTTGGAAGGCCAGGGTGCAGGAGGCCCTGCTCGCAGCCAGGTCGGCCTTGAGCCACTCGTACTGGGGGGTTCCCGGACCGCACCCGGGGTCGTTGCCGCAGATGTCGGAGTTGAGCGAGACGATGTGCCAAGAACCGAGGTCGTACGAGTAGTAACCCAGCGTGGACACCGCAACCGGGCCGAAGTTATCGAAGTACCCCTGCGCTCCCGCGGTCCCGTACTCGTGGTTGCCGGGTGACGGTGACAGGATCGACAGCAGGTGCCCGAACTGGACGTTCCAGACTCGCTGGTACTCCTCGAGTGTTCCGTTGTTGTACTGCAGATCTCCCAGGGCCAGGAATCGGTTGGGAGCAAGGCCGGTGATCAACGAGGCGACGTCACCCGAGCGGCACGCACCCTGACCGTCGCCCTGGCTCAGCGATTGGCACGCCAGGTCTCCCACCGCCACGATCACGGGATCGGGCGCGGGGCGATCCGGGGCTGCTTGGGTCGTCGGAGCGACCACGAGTAGCAATGTCATCGCCACTATGGCTCGGGTGATGAGCTGGGACATGCGGGGCATGGGGGTCTCCTAACGGTATGCCGGAGCGGGAGTCAACCACGTCTGTCGAACGGGGCGCAACTCGCCGAAAGTCGGTTTCCGGGCCCGTTGCGGTAGGACGTGAGGCGAGCCTGACTCCCGTTCAAGCTTGCAGACCCCCGATCGGCTGTGGTCTGCTGGCGACAGGAACGGTTGGAGCGCCCCGTGCGGGGCCGGCGGTTCGATTCCGCGCGTGTCCACGTGGAGAATCTGAAAGACGCCAGGGTCGGTTTCGTCACGTTGTTGCTGCTATGTCTGGCCGGCGTCGGCGGTGCCTTCATGATGCAGTCGCGGGATCTGACGAGCCAGAAGGCCGGCGCCACCCACGATTCCGAACTCCTGGTCATGGAGGCGGCCTTGCCGGCGCTCGGAGGAAGGCTGCCCACCTCGCCCGCGGCCGAGCTGAGGGTGCGAGATGCGCTCGGTCCGAGTGCGGCGCGCGGTGAGGTACTCCGGATCCGCATCTGGAGTCCGGAGGGAGAACTCGCCTTCTCGACCGACTTCGGTGATACCAGCTCGACCCCGCCCCCACTTGATGCGATAGCAGCTGCGGTCGGGGACAAGGTCACCTCCGCAGCGGCCACCGAGGACGAGGCGGTGTGGTCGACCGTTGTTCCGCTTCGATCCGGCAGGGACGTATTCGGCGTTGCGGAGGTCGATCTCGATCTCGAAGAACTCAGGTCGGTCGCGAACTCGCCCTGGAAGTCCATCCAGCTCGCCGCCGCCGCGGCCGCAGCCTTGCTGGTTCTGCTGACGGCGGTCACCTTCATCCCTCGGAAGGAGAAGGGTGAAGCCGCCCCCGTTCCGGAGAAGAAGCGCGTGCCCGACAACAAGGCGAGGGCAGACGGCGAGCCGCTCGATCTCATCGACCCCGAACTGATGCGCGCGGATCAGGCCAAGCTCGCGGCGCGAGTGCAGAAGTCCGAGGCCTCGCGCAAGGCACTCGAACTGCAGCTGGATCAGCTCCGGCGCCAGGTCATGACAGGCGACCTCGGGGTTGCCGAGGAGAAGATCCGAGAAGTGGAGGAAGAACGCGCAGCCGCGATCGACCGCGCCACAGCTGCGGAAACCCGAGTCGAAGAGCTGGAAGCGCGGGTGAACGCCCTGGGCGCACCCGCGGCCCCGCAGGTCAAGCCCGAGGACCTGGTCGCTGCCGAGCAGCGCGCCAGAGTGGCCGAACGGGAAGCCTCGGACCTGGCAGGGCGCCTACGGGAATCCGAAACCAGGATCCAGGTGATGGAGACCGCGCTCGCCGACGCCGGGAATCAGGTCGCGAAGGCAACCGAACTTGCCAGCGACCTCGAGTCGCGAGCCGAGCGGGGCGCGGCATCACCGGTCGAGCCGGAGCCCAAGGTTGCGATCGAGGCCGCCGCAACGGATGAGCCCGAGCCCGTTGCTGAGCCTGAAGCTGAAGCACAGGAGAGCGAGACGGCCTGGCTGGAGAAGGTCCAACCGATCGCGGACGAGCACGATGTGGACACCTCGCTCAGGGAGCGGCTGACCAAGCAGGCCCGCAGGAAGAGGGGGCAAACTTCGCTGGACGACCGCACCGAACGAGCCTTCGATCCGGATAAGGAGTAGGAACCCTCGGTCCGGCGGTCAACACACCGCCGCTAGATACGGATACGGATCCACCGCGCCGCCGCCCCCCGGGTGCCACTCGAAGTGGTTGTGCGGCCCGCCTGCGTCGCCTGTCGCACCCACGTAGCCGATCACGTCGCCCGCTTTCACGGCACCGAGCTTCCCGTAGCGGGACAGGTGCGCGTTGTAGACGTAACCGCCTGCGCCGTAGACCTTTACGGCCATGCCTCCGAGTCCGTTGGCGGCCGTCACGGCGGTACCGTCGAACGGTGCCACGATCGGCGTCCCGTAATAGGCGGTGATGTCGTTGCCCTGATGGACGTGGACCGGAACGTCGGGTTTTCGAACGATGATGCCGAAGTTGTTGGCGATGACGCGTGTTCCTCGGACCGGGCAGGTCTGGAAGATGCCGTAGCGGGCGATCCACGCGCTCACGAGCGCCCTTCGGCGCCTCAGGTCGGCGAGTCGTCTTCCGGCGTCGTGGGTCAGCACCCTCAATCGGCGCCGCGCCTCGCGCCGCTCGTCGGCTATCGGCAAGCGCGTTGTGGTCCATCGCTCGTAGACCGACGCGCGACGCGAAGGCGTGTTGGCCAGCTGTCGGCTGGTGCGCTCGATCTTGCGTTGAAGTTGAAGTGCCTGGCCGCGCAGACCGGCGAGCGTGTGAGAGATGGCGCGAGTCAGTCGCGTGCGCCGATGCTGAGCATCCTGAAGTGCAGAGCTTGCGGAAGCCGGCGCGATGAGCGCGCCGCATATCAAGGTCGCTGCGAGAAGCGAAGCTGCCGCCCGCCGTATGCCGGTCGTGGCCATTCCACCCCCAAGTGGTCAGGCTGGGTATCGGCGGGGACGGCGGTTGACCTTTAGTCGCCACCCGAGGATCCTTCTCTGGCGACGGATCCGTCGATCGCCCATGTCGGGTGAGTCCTTCGCCACGGGCGGCTGCGGGCGCAGGCACGCGAGGTCCGCCTTCTACCTTGTTCCGGGTTTGTCGCGGCCCTCGTCGAGCCTTCAATATGCTTGTTCCGATGAACACCCTGGAGCGTTTCACCCGCGACCGAGTCAGTCGTTTCATATGGGGAGGGGTCACGGTCGTACTCGTCATCGTGACGGCGTTCGTCTGGAACCAGGGTGCCTCAGAGCTTCGCCTGGCCGAGCAGGCCGCCCGCCAGAAGGCTGAGAACTACACGAACACCGTGCTGTACCGGGCGCTCGACGAGCAGCTCGTTTCCGAGCCGATCCTCGGACAGAACTACCGGGACCTGCTCATCGATGTGGTGGGCGGCATCATGGTCGATGACGACGTCGCCAGGGTGCGCATCTACCGGGTTGACGGCCAGCTGATCTTCTCGACCGACGAGCGCGAGGACGTAGGGCTGGTGAACGCCGGCGACGATCCAAACGTTCAGGCTGCTTTGGCCGGGCGGACCGCCGATGCCGTTGCGAGCACATCGGTGGGCGCGAACGCCGGGTCGTCCTCGACGACGACCCAGGTTCTGGCGAGCTTCGTTCCGCTCCATACGAGGGATCGCATCGCCGTGGTCGGTGCTGTGGAGATCGACCAGTACTACGCCAACATCGCCGGCTCGGTGCGCGAGCCTTGGGCCACGCTTAGATGGGTATCCGCGATCGCGGCGGCAGCCTGCTTCGTTCTCCTCGCGCTCTCGATGCGCACTCCCGTGGCAGCGATCGGCGCCGGATCAGGCCGCGACTCCGGTGACGGCGGTGCCCACGAACAGGGTCGCTCCGAGACAAAGAGGGAAACGGAACGGCTGGCGCGCGCCGAAGCAGCCGCCGCGTCGGCCGCGACAGAGCTCAAGGAGGCCCGAGATCAGCTGGGGATGGCCGAAGACAGCTATCGGCGTCTGGATGCGAAGCTCAAGGAAGCCCAGTCCAAGATTGCCGAGAGTCAGCAGCCCCCGGCAGATGCCCGGGTCGCCGAACTGGAGGAGGCATTGCGCGAAGCCGAGGCCGAGCTGGCGCTGGCGTCCGCTTCGCTTGAGGAGGCGACCGCCGTCTCCGAGTCGGACACCTCAGTTGTCTCGACGACGTTGGACCCTCAGATCCTCGACGAACTCGAGACCT
>JANPEZ010000009.1:0-24028 GCA_031423155.1 Actinomycetes bacterium | reverse complement strand
ATCGGAGGAACCGGAACCGACCTCGCCAACTACGCGACCCGGATCGCGGACATGACCGTCACCTTGGACAACGTCGCCGGCGACGGCGAGGCGGGCGAGAGCGACAACGTCATGGACGACATCGAGAACGTAACGACCGGTTCGGGATCCGACTCGATCACCGGGAGCGTCTTCGCCAACGTCCTGAAGAGCGGCTCGGGGATAGACACGGTCCTCGGCGAGCTCGGAGCCGACACGATCGATGGCGGACTCGGGGCCGACGACATGTCCGGGGGCGGTGGCAACGACCTGGCTACCTACTCCTCGCGCAGCGCCGCCCTGACGATCACCGCCGGCGACAACCTGGCCAACGACGGCCAGGCGGGTGAAGGCGACAACGTGATGGACGACGTCGAGAACGTCACGGGCGGCTCGGGTGGCGACACGATCACCGGTAACGACTCGAACAACGTCCTGAACGGAGGAGGCGGAGCCGACAACATCTCGGGAGGGAACGGAAACGACACGCTCCTGGGTGGCAGCGGCAGCGACACGCTGAACGGTGAGGCCGACAACGACACCCTCGACGGTGGAAGCACCGGCGACGTCCTGAACGGTGGAGCAGGCGACGACACCATCACGGGTGGCACGGGCGGGGACACCGTCGATGCCGGAGCCGACGATGACACGCTGAAGCTCAAGGACAACACCGTGGACAACGCCACCTGCGGAGGCGGAACCGACGGGGGCACCGCCGACCTGGTGGACAGTCTGGTTGACTGCGAGAGCGTGGTGCCGAGCTAGAACAGCATCGGATCGAGGGGACCCGGGCGAAGCCCGGGTCCCCTCGGCCCAAGTGTGAGGTCCTGCTGAACATCGTCTAGCCTGTCGCCCCATGCAGAACCCCACCCCGCACCCATTGGATCCGCTCGGCCCATCCGAACTGGAAGCGGCGGTCGCCGCTCTGCGGAGCGCCGGCGACCTGAACTCCGAGACGCGCCTGATCTGCCTCGAGTCGATCGAGCCTTCGAAGGATGATCTGCGCCGTTCCGACGGCGGCGGGCAGCTACCGAGGCGGGCCTTCGCGATCGTCCTCGATCCTAAGACGAGTACGACTCACGAGGTCCTGCTCACGATCGGCGGCCAGATCGACGAGCGACGCCGGGTCGAGGGCGTGCATCCGGCCATCCACCCCGACGAGGCGGTCCGAGCCGAGGCCGTGATCAAGGCGGACCCCACTTTCGTGGCCGCGCTCGGGACGCGAGACATCACCGACATCGATGCCGTGATGGTCGACATCTGGTCGGCGGGGAACTTCGGAACTTCCGACACGCAGGGACGCGTGGCGAAGGGCCTCTCCTGGTACCGCACCGGCCCTACGGACAATGGGTACGCCCGCCCGATCGAGGGCCTGGTCGGGCTAGTGGACCTCAACTCCATGACGGTCATCCGCATCGACGATCACGGGATCGTGCCTCTGGCGCCCACGGACGGCAACTACGGCCCCGACGAAGTCGGCCCCCTGCGCGATGACCTGCGCCCCCTCGACGTGCTCCAGCCGGAAGGTCCGAGCTTCGAGGTGGACGGCTTCGGTGTGCGGTGGCAGAAGTGGCGGCTCCGCATCGGCTTCACCCCCCGCGAGGGGCTGGTCCTTCACACGATCGGGTACGAGGACGGCGGCCGCACCCGCCCGATCGTGCATCGCGCTTCCTTCAGCGAGATGGTGATCCCCTACGGCGACCCGAGCCCGACGGTGTTCTTCAAGAACGCGTTCGACATCGGCGAGCACGGGCTGGGGCCGCTCACCGACTCACTCGAACTGGGATGCGACTGCCTGGGCGATATCCGCTACTTCGACGTGTCCCTGGCCGATTCGCGCGGCGAGGTCACGACGCTGCGCAACGCGATATGCATGCACGAGGAGGACGACGGCCTGCTTTGGAAGCACGTGGACTGGCGCACCGGAAGCGGGCAGGTCCGCCGCTCGCGCCGGCTGGTCATCTCCTCGATAGCGACGGTCGGCAACTACGAGTACGGGTTCTACTGGTACCTCTATCAGGACGGGACGATCGAGTCCGAGGTCAAACTCACCGGCATCGTGCATACGCGCGGGTTGAAGGAAGGCGAGATCCCGACCCACGGCACGGTCGTCGCGCCCCTCGTCTCGGCGCCGGTGCATCAGCACTTCTTCAACGTGCGGCTGGATATGAGGGTCGACGGCGAGCGGAACTCCGTGTACGAGGTACAGACTGTGGCCGATGAGCCGGGGCCCGCCAACCCATACGGCAACGCGTTCCACGCAGAGGAGCTTCTGCTGCGAACCGAGCTGGAGGCCCGCCGCAGCATCGCTCCGCTGAAGGCTCGCTCGTGGCGCGTGGTGAACCCCGAGGTGCGTAACGGCCTGGGTCAGCCGGTCGCGTACGACCTCATGCCCGGCGACAACGTGCAGTCGTTCGCGTCACCCAACTCGAGCTTCCGCAGAAGGGCCGGCTTCGTCGATCACCACCTGTGGGTGACACCGTTCGATCCCCGGCAGCGCTACGCCGCCGGCGAGTACCCCAACGGCCATCCCGGCGGCGATGGCCTGCCCGCCTGGACCGCGGCCGACCGCTCGATCGAGCAGACGGATGTAGTGCTCTGGTACACGTTCGGAGCTCACCACGTTCCTCGCCCGGAGGACTGGCCGGTGATGCCGGTCGTCAAGATCGGGTTCTCACTTCGGCCGCGCGGATTCTTCGATCGCAGCCCCGCACTGGACGTTCCTCCCCCGGACGAGGACCACTGCGCGACCTGACCTAGGGCATCACCCGATACAGGCGCCAACGGTCGGGCACGCCCTTCAGCTCGTGTTCGCCGGCGTCCTCGAAGGTGAGGCCGCTGCCCGCTACGAGGTCTTTGACCGTCTGGGAGACCAGGACCTCCTTCGCGGCGGCCTTCGCCGCCACCCGCGCGCCGATCGAGACCGGCAAGCCACCACACTTGTTGTCGATGATCTCGCATTCGCCGGTGTGCACCCCCGCACGGATCTGGATGCCGAGCTCACCGACCAACTCGGAGATCTCTTGGGCGCAGCGGATCGCGCGCGCAGGGCCGTCGAAGGTCGCGTAGAAGCCATCTCCGGCCGTGTCGTTCTCAACGCCACGCCACCGTGTGAGCGACGCTCGGACGACCTGATGATGTCGCTCGATGAGGTCCTTCCAACCACGGTTGCCCAGGGACGCCTGCATCGAGGTCGACTCCACGATGTCGGTGAACAGGACCGTGGACAAGATCGTCTCGATGGAGGGGAGCGATCGCTCCACCCCCGCGACGTCCCGCAGCATGTCGAGGAACGGCTCGACCGCCACGCCGGCACGTCCTTCGACCACTTTGAGCGATGCGTTCGGCATCAGCGAGGCCACGTATCGAGCCTCCTCGATCTTGTCTTTGGTCCCGACCATCAACGCCGCCGGAACGTGGACGGACGGCAGGACCGAACGGATATCCGTTTCCCACTCGTTGCGTTCGAACCCACGAGCGACGTCGGGACTCGCGGTGTTGCGGTTGATACGAGCGTAGGCCTCCAGCCGAGCGGGGTCGTGATCGACTTCGCCTAGGTCCTCGAGGGGCACACCCCGTTCCTCCGCCAGCCGCCAGTCGGCGATCAGGCGTGCGTACTCGCGCGTGCCCCACAGATCGATCTCTCGCTGCGATGCCTCGAACTCCGCTGGCCCCCCGCCCCACGGGTAGTCAGGCGCCCACGCCGCGCGACCCATCGGGTTGTTCCATGCGAGTGCGGTGACCCGGTCCGGATGCATGGCCGCGAACAGCGCGTGCATCGCTCCCGCGCCGCTCGAACCTACGAGCACGCCACGTTCCGAACCGATCGCGTCGAGGATCGTGAGGAGATCCGCCACCTGCGTCTCGAGGTTCGGCGGTGGAACGTTCCGGCTGGACACGCCGAGGCCGCGTCGGTCGTAGACCGCCACCCGCGCGAAGGACGCGTTGCCCTCCAGGTACCGGCGCCAGTCGGGCTCATCCCAGATGAAGTCGACGTTGCTCTCGTCGTAGTTCAACGTGTAGATGCACACCGGATCACCTCGGCCGAGCGCCTGGTAGCCCAAGTAGACACCGTCCGGCGTTCTCGCGTAACGCGTCTCGGGGGCCTCGATCATCCGGTCACCACCCTGTACAGGCGCCAACGGTCGGGCACGCCCTTCAGCTCGTGCTCGCCGGCGTCCTCGAACGTTAGGCCGCTGCCGGCGACCAGATCCTTCACGGTCTGGGAGACGAGGACCTCGTTCGGCCCGGCGAGCGAGCTGACGCGGGCCCCGATGTGCACCGCGATACCGCGCACGGCATCACCTTCGAGCTCGACCTCCCCGGTGTGGAGTCCGGCGCGGATCTCGAGCCCGAGCTCGCGAACGCCGGCGACCACTGCTGCGGCGCACCGAAGTGCCGGACCCGGCGCGGTGAAAGTTGCGAAGAACCCGTCGCCCGCTGTGTCGATCTCCAGACCGTGGTGCCGTCGCAGTTCCGAGCGGATCAGGCGGTCATGTTGCTCCAGGAGCTCGCTCCACCGCGTGTCCCCGAGGGTCGCCGCCTGCGCCGTCGAGTTCACGATATCGGTGAACATCACGGTGGCGAGCGACACCTCCGGCTCCGGAGGCTCGACCGTGCCGGTGACGAACCGCTGGATCTCATCCACCACAGGGGTCCAGTCGCCCGCGTACGGATAGAGGTCCTCGCCGGGAAAGCGCAGCAGCGTCGCGTTCGGGATCTTCTCGACCAGGTAGGCCTCTCGCCGGCCCGGGTGGCCCTCGTCGGCCGATAGCGAGCCGCGACCCAAGATGAGCGTCGGCGCCGAGATGTCGGGAAGCCGCGAGCGGACATCGCGCTCCTGAGTGGCCGGGATATGCGATAAGGCGGACCCGGGCCCTTCGGTGAGCCGCTGCATCGTCGCGAACCAAGCGATCGCCTCTTCGTCGTCGCCGTGCGAGGGCATCGTGTAGCGCACGTACATGCGGCTCCAGTCGTCCCAGTTCGTGGCTCGTCGGACGGAATCGACCATCTCGTCGTTCGAGTCTGTCGATCCCCACCATGGCTCGTCTTCGGTCGCCGATGAGCGCGCGGAGGCGTTGAACAAGGTCAGAGACGAGAAGCTGCTCGGCCGGGTCGCGGCGGCCTGCATGGCGATCTCACCGGTGTCCATGGTGGCGAACAACGCCGGCCGGTTGGCATTGGTCGCGGCGAGCACCGCGAAGAGATCCTCGACGTGGTCCTCCAGCGTGGGCACCTGTCCCGGCGAGAACCGATCCGAACATCCCCATCCCCGCGGGTCGTGCAGGATCAGCCGCGAGAACGAGGCCAGGCGCCGCAGGTACCGCGCGTGATGGCCCCACTGCCAGTTCCAGTCCAGGTTCGAGGCCCACGGCGGAAGGTAGACGAGGTCTATCGGACCGTCGCCGACCACCTGGTACGCGATCGCGAAGTCCCCGCTCCACGTGTACTGGATGGGCGAGATCTTCACGAACCGGCCACCCGATGGAGGTGGCCGTACGGGGCTAAGCCTGGCTCCGGGTTCATGGAGCGCATCCTCCGCTGTCGAGCCGCGAGCGGCAAGTTCCGTTCGGTGCCCGGGGTGGGATTCGAACTCCCACCGAGCCGCTGATGGCCCGTACCGGACGAGGACGACGGTTGCTATGACCAGGAGTTTCGGTCGAGGACCCATGCCGTTCGATATCGGTCGCTGTCAGGTGATGACGGTGATGCCGTTAGCACCGGGTTAGCACGGAGGCTATGATCCCGGTGTCCCCCATGCTCTGGAGATCAGGTGCGGGGTTGGACCCAAGGGGATTCCAGATCGTCCATTGGATCTGCGGGCCTAGTGACCACGCCGCCAGGGGCAATCACCCTGGCGGCTGCAGCCGCGCAACCCGCTCAGAGGAAAGGTCCTTCCTCTCACCCCAGCAGATCTCTTCCATCAGGCTGCCCCGGACACGGCCCATGGGGACGGATGCGGCTCGGGGATGTTGAAGACCCCGCCATATACACGAGGTCAGCCGGGCGATCGCTAGGGCTTGCTGGGACAGGCCAGGTCCGCGAGGCAGTCCAGCAGCCAGTTGCGCACGATGGGGACATCCACGCGTTGGTACCCCCCGAGGAAGCGACAGTTGTTCGTGTAGCCGTAGCTGGTGTCGCCCACGACGTAGCGGCCGAGCATCGCCGGGCCTCCCGAGTCGCCGAAGCACGTCCCTCCTCCGGCACGAGGGTCAAGGTCGTTCCCATTCAGCTGCAGGATCTGGCTCGTCAGCTTCTGGCCGACCTCGGTCGTGTAGCGCCGAACAATCGGCTGCCGCTGCGGGATCGGATTCTGGGGGCCCGTGTCGGCGGTCGGACGCACCTCGGTGCCGTAGCCGATCGTCAGGAACTCGGTACTGTTCAGCATCGGCTGCTTGTAGGAGTTCAGGTAGTTCCGCGGCGCCAGCGGCGACGTCGGCAGGCCCGGGGCCTCCTCGAGGATCACCACGCCGGTGTCGTTCCAGTTCTTGATGTCGGTGAAGTCGCTGTACTCGGGGTGAGTCAGCGCGCGCCCCAGATACCAGGACTGCTCCCCCTCATAGGCGGGCGAGACGAGGTCGGACTCGGTGAACCCGATCTCGGAGACGGCGTCATCGATCCCAGAGTCGTCTGCCGCGCGGGGGATGTCGCGTTCGCCCTCGTCGGCGGTGCGCGAGATCAGCGGGTCGAAGGTAACGAGAACCTTGCCGATGTCCTGGTAGGTGCAGTGCGCAGCGGTGAGCACAACCTTCGGAGCGATCAGCGTGCCGGAGCACCGGAATCGCCCATCGGGCTGGTAGAAGACGACCATCCCCACGTTCGAGTGTCTGTTGCCCGTGTCCTCGGTGCCACCGGTGATGGCGGTCGCAGGCAGGGCGGCGGCGACCAGAGTCGCCGCTCCGACCGCGAGCGCCGTGAACGATCGGAGCATGCGTCCGGAGCCAGACGGTAGCTTCGGAGAGCGGTTCGGTTGCATGTGGGATCCTCCAGTCGGCGAACGGATAGTCGGACATCTCTACGGGCAGTCGACCGAGCACTTCGAGCCTACTAGAGCTTCCGCGCATAGCACAAGATGCGTAGCCCAGATGTCGGATGATGGCGGTCGGGGTACCCCGGCGAAGGAGTCGCGCGCTCAGGAACTGAGTGCGCTTCGGAGAGCGGGGCGCTGCAGCCACCGGGATGAGCCTCGGGCGCTGACGGGGAAGCGGGGAAGGACGAGGGAGCCACCCCACGCGAACAGATGGAGACGGCGAGCGAGCGACATCGCCTTGCCGCCGACCTCCTTGATCATGTCTTCGCCGGAACGCCTTCACGCCGCGTCGTACTAATAGGCGGTGACAGACTCACCGCAGTCATGGTCCGGCACGGCGTCGGCGTGCACACGGTGCGAACGTTCGATATGTGGGAACTCGACGAGGACTACTTCGTCGCCGATCGAGCGATAGCTACCGACGGAATCCGACACCTGCCGCATTCCGCGCCGCGCATGCGAAAGCCAATATCGGCAGTCACTGAAGTGCCCGGGGTGGGATTCGAACCCACACGTCCCTTTCGGGACAGGCGCTTTTAAGGCGCCGTCGTCTACCAGTTCCGACACCCGGGCGGCTTGCACCGCAACGCTACATGACCTCCTGCTCGCGATACCAGGCCACGGTTCGGGCCAAGCCTTCTTCGAAACCGACGTCAGGCTCGTAGGCGAGGGCTGTCTTCGTGGCCTCGATCGACGCGTGACTCTCTCTAACGTCACCGGGTCTCACGGACTCGAAGACCGGCGTCGGTGCATCGCCGGCCAGCCCCTGCACCGTCTCGAGCAGTTCGTTGACCGTGTGGCGTTCTCCGCAACCGACGTTGAACGCGCCGCCCCACGCCGACTCGCCCGCCTCGGCGGCCAGAAGGTTCGCGGCAACCACGTTTCCGACGTAGGTGAAGTCGCTCGATTGCTCGCCGTCTCCGTAGATCGTCGATGCGCGTCCGGCGAGCGATGACGTAACGAACTTAGGGACGACGGCCGCATACTCGGCGGAGGGATCCTGCTGCGGTCCGAAGACGTTGAAGTAGCGCAGCGCCACCGTCGGCATCCCGTAAGACGAGGTGAACGCGTGAAGGTATCGCTCCCCCGCCAGCTTCGAGACTCCGTACGGTGAGATGGGCCTGCATGCCAAAGCCTCGTGCACAGGCATCACGTCCTGATCGCCGTACACGCTGGAGGACGATGCGAACACGACGCGCGCGCCGACATCCCGCGCCGCCATCAGGACGGCGAGCGTTCCGTTCACGTTCACGTCGTTGGTCGAAAGCGGGTCGGCGACCGAACGGGCCACCGATGGGATCGCCGCCTGATGGAAGACGACCGAGGCACCCGAGGTCGCCCGACCGAGGACCGCCTCGTCGCGGATGTCACCCTGGATCAACTCGGCGTCGAGACCGGTCAGATTCTCCGGGCGTCCGGTGGACAGGTTGTCCAGAACCTTTACGTCCCAGCCGCGCAGCAGCAACTCGCGGACGAGGTTCGAGCCGATGAACCCTGCGCCGCCGGTTACCAGCGCGAGCGACATCTATGAAGCAGGTCCCTCGGGCGTAGCTTCGAGCAGGTCTGCGAAGGCCTCGTCGCTCTCGCCTCCCGGGCCGGGGCGGTAGGTGGCAACCAGATCCTGCAGGACCGCGCGGATCCTCGCGGGATCGCCGTGGGCGGCGGCGTCGGCCAGGAGCGCGACGGCCTGCTCCAGCGCGATGGGGTCGGGCTCGGCGCCCATGCGCGCCACGAAGATCTGCTCGACGCGCGTGCTTTCGGTGCCCTCCTCGGCCATGAGCAACTCCTCGCGGAGCTTCTCGCCGGGACGGGCGCCGGTGAACTGGATCGGCACGTCCACGTCGGGCTCGAGACCGCTCAAGCGGATCAAGGCTTCCACGAGATCCACGATCCTGACGGGCTCGCCCATGTCCAGCACGAAGACCTCCCCGCCGGTACCGAGCGAGGACGCCTTCAAGATCAGACGGACGGATTCGGGCACCGTCATGAAGTAGCGCTCCATGTCGGGGTGGGTGACCGTGATCGGTCCGCCTCGATGGATCTGCTCGCGAAGCACGGGGACCAGCGAGCCGCGAGAGCCGAGAACGTTACCGAAACGCACTGCGACGTAGCGCGTTCCACTGGTCTCGTTGAGGCGGCGCACCACCATCTCGGCGACGCGCTTGGTGGCCCCCATCACGCTGGTCGGGTTGACGGCCTTGTCGGTTGAGATCAGGACGAAGCTCTCGACCCCCGATTCGGAGGCCACCTCGGCGACGACCTTGGTACCGGCCACGTTGGTGAGCGCGGCCTCCTGAGGGTGTGCCTCCATCATCGGAACGTGCTTGTAGGCGGCGGCGTGGAAGACCGACTGCGGGTGATAGGTCCGGAAGATCTGACGCATCCGTTCGCGGTCCCTCACATCGCCGATCTCGGCGAAAACGGCGACCCGGGGCGCCACGCGCCGCAGTTCCAGCTCCAGCGTGAACAGATTCGTCTCGTTCTGATCGACCAGGACCAGCCGGGAGGGCAGGAAGGCCGCGATCTGACGGGCGAGCTCCGAGCCGATCGAACCCGCCGCGCCAGTAACGAGCACCGTCCTTCCGTACAGCTCCTCGCCTACCGGAGCCATGTCCAGCTCGACGGGCGGGCGGTTGAGAAGGTCCTCGACCTGGATCTCGCGGATATCCGAGGGGGCCACTCGACCCTCCAGCACGTCGGTCGTGGACGGAAGGATGCGAACGAGCGGAGCGCCCGCCGCGCGCGCGGCGACGACGACCTCTCTGACGACCGACCCTCCCGAACCCGGCATCGCGACCAGGACCTCGTCGACGCGCTGCTCCCGGATCACTTTCGGCATCGTGGACCTTCCGCCGAGCACCTTGACGCCGTGAAGATATGTGCCTGCCTTGTTGGGGTCGTCGTCGATCACACCGATCACGCGATAGCCGCGCATGCGTTCGTGAAGGATCTCGTAGATCAGCCGCTCACCGGTGCGGCCTCCGCCGACTATCAGGAGCCGCTTGTCGTCTTCGCGGCCCGGCCGGATGGCAACCTGCAGGATCCGCTTGGCCATCCGCACGCCGCCGACCCCGAACAGGGTGAGGACGAAGAACATGACCAGGACGGATCTTGGAAGGCTCGGGTAACGCAAACTGGTACGTAGCAAGGAATCTCGGAGCAGGTAGGCACCCGTACCGAACGCGAGGGTCCCGACCAGGGTCGCCGAGAACACGTTCACGATGTCGCGGGTTCCGACGAACCTCCAAGTCAGGTTGTAGAGCCTGAAGATCGAGTTCGATAGGACGATCGGACCCACGGCGAGCAGGACGTAGATGGGTATCGCGCTCCAGTAGGGGTCGCGCACCGCCCACTCGAAGCGGAGAGCGAACGCGATGTACATCGCGCCCGTAACGACGCAGAGGTCCGCCACGACGAAGAACGCGATGCGCTTGAGGCCCGTTGGGGCCAGCCAGGAGCGCAGCTTCGTCACGAAGACCTCCTCGCGGACGCGACGGCGGCCTTCAGGCCCTCGGCCGAACGTGCTATCTGCTCCGAGGTCATGGCCGCGAAGAAGGGGAGTATCAGCACGTGCTCCGAGGCGTCCTCCGTGATGGTGAGCGGCGCCGGCACCAGGTCCGAGCGCCCGGAGTACGGGGGCTGGCCGTGGATAGGCGGCTCGAAGTAGGCCTTCGACTCGATGCCGGCGCGGTTCAGGTGTTCCACGGCCCGGTTCCTGTCGATGCCCGGGTCGAGCCGGACGTGGTAGACGAACCACGCGGGATCGGCCCAATCGGCCGATGAGGGCGTCTGCACGTCTTCGACTCCGGCCAGGATCTCGTCATAGCTCCGCGCAACCGCCGCGCGCTTACCGAGGAGCTCCTCTATCCGCCGCATCTGTGCGACTCCGACGGCCGACTGCAGTTCGCTGATCCTGTAGTTGTAGCCGATCCGGGTGTGGTGGAGCCACGCATCGCCCGGCCGGCGGCCCTGGTTGCGATAGGACAGGATCTTCTCGTCGACGTCCGGATCCGTACCGACGACCATGCCGCCCTCGCCGGTCGCGATCTGCTTGTTCGGGTAGAAGGCGAAGACGGCCGCATCGGCGGTCGCCCCCGCATGGACCCAGCTGCCGTCGTCCCGGCGCCAACGCGAGCCCAGGGCCTCGCAGGAATCGGACACGACCGGGATCTGCCAGGGATCGGTCAGCTCGCGGATGCGGTCGAGCTGGACCGGGTGGCCGAAGACGTCTACGGGCTCGACCGCTGCGACCCGTCTGTGAGTGACGGGGTCGTGCAGGCCGTCATCGGCCTCCTTGCACGACCCGAGGTATGCGGCCAGCGCCTCCGGCGACAGACAAAGGGTGTCCGGATCGATGTCCAGGAACACCGGTTGGGCGCCTTCGTAGGTGATGCAGTTCGCCGAGGCGACGAAGGAGAACGATGAGGTCACTACGCAATCGTCCGGACCTACCCCCAGCGACTTCATCGCCAGGTGCAGCCCGGCGGTCCCACTGGAAACGGCTGCCGCCCAAGGCATCCCCGTGAACGAGGCGAGGAGCCGCTCGAACTCCGAAGTCTTGGGGCCGAGCGCGAGGCGCCCGGTTCGTAGGACCTCGAGAACCTCGGTCTCTTCGGCGAGGCCGATATCCGGTTGAGCGAGCGGGATCGGCCGGTCCGGATCTGGCATGTTCGCGTGCTCCATATCGGGGAACGCCCCGGTGGCCGGGCGTCCTCGTAGGATACCCCTGCACCTTGGCGAACCCTACGAGCCCCTCCGCCGCATGGAAGGAAGATGCCGCTGCTTCCCCGACCACTCGTCGCGTTCGCCCTGTCGGCAGCGCTGACCCTCGCGGCGTGCACCGGATCGGGACCGCGCCGTCCGAAGCCTCCCCCGAGCTTCGATCCCGAGGGCTTCTACCTCGCAACCTCTTTCGAGGCACCCGTCTGCGGCAACTACCACCACCCCGATACCGGTTGCGAGTTCGGCATCCAGGGACAGGTCCTTACCGGATCGTTCGATTGCAGAACCGGACCCAACTGCTTGCAGGCGCAGAGGGGTGGCTCCACCCACATGGGCGCCATCCGCAACGTCTCGGTCGAAGGCGGTCACGCCTTCGTCGGCGCCGCGTTCAGGGTCCCGGCTCTTCCAGCGGCTCAGAAACCTTTCATCGAACTGATGCAGCTCTCTCCGGGAGACGGCTCGCAACCGCTTAACCCGATCGAGGTCCGGATCGATACGACGACGAGAGCGTTGAGCCTCAGTGAGTTCCAGGGGCCGGGTACGACGCCAACCGCCTGGACCGCACCGGTCGACGAATGGTTCTACGTCGTGGTCGAGATGAGCTATGGCACCGACGTGATCAACCGCATGTTCGTCTTCGGTCCCGACGACCAACCGGTGGCGAAGGTGGAGGTCGCACTGTCCACGGCCGGCGGGAGAGGCAGTGCGAACCCGCGACAGAAGATCGGCGGGGTGACCAACACCCTGGGCGACATCACGACCTACGCGGACGACTGGTACATCTCGACGCAGAACCTGGGGCCGATCCACATCGGCGCCGACGGCACGCCCACCCCCGGATAGCCTTCAAGCAAAGACCCGGTCGTAGACGTCTTCGAGGTCGCGGGTCGTCTTGTCGATGTCGTAGTCCAACGCTCGGCGGGAGGCGGCCTCGCCGAGTCGCTCCGCGAAGTCGCGATCTCGAAGAACCCGAAGGAGCGCAGCCGCCAGGCTCCTCGAGTCGGCCGGCGGAACGATGAGACCCTCCCCCTCGCGCAGGGTCTCGCGGGTAGATGGGATATCGGTGGCGACGATCGGCGCGGCTACCGCCATGGCCTCGAGCAGCGCGTTGCCCTGCCCCTCCCATAGCGAGGGGAAGACGAAGACTTCGGCTCGAGCCGTAAGGGCGGGCACGTCGTCGCGAACGCCGAGGAAAGCCACCCGGCCCCCCAGTCCGGCCGCGCGACGCTCGAGTTCCCCGCGCAGATGGCCTTCGCCGCATATCAACAGCCGCGCCCCCGGGAACTCCTCCAACACCGTCGGCATCGCCTCGAGCAGGTACCGCTGACCCTTCTGCTCCGAGAGCCTGCCGACGGTAAGGATGCAGGGGGCGCCGGCCTCCACCTGTGGCTGCACGTCCTTCGCGGCAGCTTTCCGCAGGACGTCCAACTCCTGCCCTCGAAGGACAACGTCGATCTTCGAGCGATCCCAGGACGCACCCCGGATCGGATCGGCCTTGACTGCCTCGCTGATAGCGACGAAACGATCGACGTATCTTCGGCCCGTCCACTCATCGAGCCTGGCCAGCAAGCGGGCCTTGCGCGCGACCCAGGCCGGGAGCTCGGTATCGCGGAACCCCTGCGTCTCGACGTTGGCGATGTGGGAGATGACCTTCACGCCCGCCCGATGCCCGGCGATCCTGCCGACCACCGATGCCCACAGGATCTGGGTGTGAACGGCGTCGAACCGGCCTTCGCGAAGCATCCGCGTGACCGCCGGAACGGCGCGAAGGGCCGCCGGTCCCGGCCGGGCATGAAGCCGATGCACGGGAACGTCGAATCGCGGCGCCAGGGTGTCCGGCGACCAGAGGAAGGCGACCTCAGGCTCCACGCGAGAGCGGTCCAGGTGTCGGAGGGTGAGCGCCAGTCCGCGCTCGGCACCGCCCATCCCCAAGCTGTCGATGAGGTACAGCACGCGATGGGCCACGGCGGGCAAACTAGCACGGGCACGGCTCCTGCTAGCGTTCACGCCGATGCCTGATTCAGCTCCATTCCCGTTCATCGTCGGATGCGGTCGCTCGGGTACGACGCTGCTGCGAGCCATGCTCGAGCGCCACCCCGACCTGGCCATACCTCCGGAGTCCTACTTCCCGGTGTCTCTGCATGCCAAGCACTCCGGCTCGCTGGATCGGGCGGCTCTGGCCGGCGACCTTGCCCTCAACCCCAGGTTCGCCGACTGGGGCCTGAGCGAGGCAGCAACCCGCTCGGCGCTGGCCGGCGCTACCGACTACGCAAGTGCGATGCGCTCCCTCTACTCGGCCTACGCGGCATCGGCTGGGAAGCGTCGATACGGCGATAAGACGCCGGCCTTCGTCCTCCACATGGAACTGCTGGCGAGCCTGTTTCCAGAGGCTCGGTTCATCCACCTGATCCGCGACGGGCGCGACGTGGCCGCCTCGCTCGTTGAGACGGAGTTCGGTCCCGGGCGCATCACGCGGGCAGCGGAGGTTTGGACGCGGCGCGTCACGCGGGGGCGCGCCTCCGGCCGGGCGCTGGGGCCGGGTCGTTACTTCGAGTTCCACTACGAGGCTCTCGTGGACGATACGGCCTCGACCCTGAAAGATATCTGTGCATCCATCGAACTCGACATGAGGTCCGACATGCTCGAACCCTCACGCGACACCGTCATACCGCAGCGGGAGCTCGCTCACCACGGGAGCCTCTCCAAGCCCGTCACGAAGGGGCTGCGTGACTGGCGTCGCGACATGCCCCCCCGCGACGTCGCCGCGGTCGAGGCCGTCGCAGGCGAGATGCTGTCCGAACTCGGCTACGAACGTGCCTATCCGTCGGTCCCCCTGACCGCCCGAGTAAGAGCCGGAGTCGAACACGCGAGAAGCCAGGCGACGCGGCGGCTGCGCCGGGGGGCTCGCGCCGCGAGGGGTGGGAACGCGTGACGAAGCAGCCGCTCTTCAGCGTCGTGATCCCGACCTACGGCCGCCCCGTCTACCTGGCCGAGGCCATCGCGTCGGTGATGGACCAGAACATCCAGGACTTCGAGATCATCGTCGTGGACGACGGCGGCCCCGAGGCGGTCAAGGTGCCGGACGACCCGCGGATCCGACTGATCCGCCGCGACGTCAACGGAGGCCCCGCCGCCGCACGCAACACGGGTCTGGATGCGGCCCTCGGTCGATACGTCGTCTTCTGCGACGACGACGACCTGATGTCGCCGCAGCGCTTGGCATTGGCGAAGGAGGGACTGTCGCGAGCCCCTCTCGCCGTCTGCTTCAGCCGCTACCTCGACGGCCCGCCAGGCCGGCAGGTGGAGCTGGAGGGTCTCGTCAACGAGACGATCTTGAACGACATGGCGCCTCACGTCGGTCGCACGGCGGTAGAGCGGGTATTCGCACTGCGCTTCGACGAACGCCTGGAGGCCGCCGAGGATATCGAGTGGTGGCTCCGGCTCTCCGAGCGCACGCGGGTAACGACGACTCCTTTCATCGGCTACCTGATCCGCCGCCACGGCGGCGAACGGACGCGCACCGGCCTTCCGGCAAGGATCCGCTCGCGCAAGCTGGTGATGCAGCTCCACCCCGAGTACTTCGAGGAACATCCGAGGGCACGCGCCTTCGCGTGGAAGCGGATCGGGCTCATGGCCTCGACCTTCGGAGACCAGGCGGAAGCGCGCCGGAGCTACCTTCGATCTCTGGGCGGAAACATGGATCTACGCACGATGTGGCACCTGATCAAAGCGATGAGGCCTTCGAAGCGAAGACTCACCGATGCCACGCCTTAGGGCCTGCCCCGATCGGCCTGGCGCGCGTTGACGTCTTGGATGTACTGCGCGATGACCTGGTCGCTGGGACCGTCTATCCGTACGACACCGCGCTCCAGGTAGACCACGCGCGGACACAGATGTTGCACATCCGGGAGGATGTGCGAGACGAACACGAGGGTCTGACCCTGCGCTCGGAGCTGGTCCATCCGAGCCAGGCACCGGCGCTGGAACGCCTCGTCTCCGACGGAAAGGACCTCATCGATCAGTAGGACGTCGGGCTCCAGGTGAACGGCGACGCTGAACCCGAGCCTGACCTCCATACCGCTGGAGTACCTCTTCACGGGCGTGTCGATGAACCTGCCGAGTTCGGCGAAGTCGACGATCTCGTCGAAGCGCTTGCGGACGTCCTTGCGCGACAGTCCCAGGATCGTTCCGTAGAGGTAGACGTTCTCGCGACCGGTCAGCTCCGGGTGGATGCCGGACTTGATCTCGATGAGCGAGCCGATGCGGCCGCGCGTGCGGATGTGTCCCGACCAAGGGTCGGTGATGCGCGAGATCAGCTTGAGCACCGTGGACTTGCCGCTGCCGTTCGGACCGATGATGCCGACGGCCTCGCCCTCGCCTACCGTGAACGACACGTCGGCCAGCGCCCATATGTTGGAGATCGCGCCGCCGCCGTCTCCTCCCTTCAGGCCCGAGCGCTCCATGGCGGCGGTGAGCTGCCCCGCCAGCGTGCGTTTCTTCGTGAGCCCCTTGCGCCTCTCGCCGAGCTTGAACCTCTTCCAGACGTTCTCGACATCGACCATGGGGCGCGGCTCAGATGACATCGGCGAAGGTCCTGTCTATCCGCTTGTACCACCAGTAGGCGCCGCACATGCCGACGAAGCTGACGCCGGCCGCGACCCCGAGCGGGCTCCACTCGGGCCACTGCCCGTGAGCCATGACTCGACGGAACCCGTTCATGATCGGAGCGAGCGGGTTCAGGAACTGATAGGCATCTGCCCAGAACCCGTGCAGCACACCGCATTGCGGCTGAGTGAGCCCGGCGACCCGTTCGCACGGTCCGACCATCTTCGATATCGGGTAGGCCACCGGGGTCGCGTAAAGCAGTATCTGCATCAGAAGCGGGATGCCGTAGCGCGTGTCGCGGAAGTAGACCGTGACCGCCGCCGCCACCAGACTGACCCCGATCATCAGCATCGCGAGTACCGCAAGGACCACCGGAAGCGCGATCCACGACACGGCGGGGTAGATGCCGTAGAACGCGAGCATCACGATCAAGATGACCATCGAGACCGCGTAATCCACTCCCGAGGACAGGATGCCCGACAGCGCGAAGA
The DNA here is from genome assembly GCA_031423155.1 of Actinomycetes bacterium. Classification (GTDB taxonomy): domain Bacteria; phylum Actinomycetota; class UBA4738; order UBA4738; family HRBIN12; genus JANPEZ01. Next base: position 7,162 of record JANPEZ010000009.1, on the reverse strand, counting down.
TCTCCCTCGGCATGTGGATCTTGCGGATGATCGCCGAGTTGCCCACGACCCCCGAGGTCGCGTACGAGATGGACGACGTGAATAGAGACCAGGGCACCAGAGCCGCGTAGGAGAAGGCCGGGTAGGGCAGACCTTCGCTGCCGACCTTGGCGATCTTGCCGAAGACCACCGAGAAGATGACCATCAACATGATCGGCTGGACGATCGCCCAGAAGGCGCCGAGCGCGGCCTGCTTGTAACGAACGCGAAGGTCCCTTTCGACGAAGGTCAGGACCACCTCGCGCGTCGCCCACAGTTCCCGCAGCGCTTCTCCGACGTGGGTAGGGTAGTGCTGCTTGGGAGGAGGTTGAGTCTCGAGTTCCTCGGTTGTACGCGGCTTCACGCGAGGGATCACGCGGTGCAGGCGTTCCTCCTCGATGAGCTGTTCGTCCTCGCCCGGTGATCGAGCGCCGTCGTCGCCCACGGTTACGAATGCGTCGGCGTCGCGGTTGGCGCGCTTAACCCAGCGGCGTTCGACATCGAAGTCGGGGCTGTCGGGCTCGTTAGAAGAGGGAGGCCGTTCCTCGGGTGGCTCCATGCGGGGGCGAGTCTACATGTAGCCCAGTTGCTCCAGGCGCTCTTCGATCTCGAACCCTTCCTGCGCGGTGTAGCCCTCGTCCGGAGGCGGCTCGGCAACGACGGAGCGGGCGCCATCCAAGTGGACGCCCAGCCGCGCGAGCATCTCCGGCTCGTCCGATGGCGTCTCGTCCGGCAGGGAAACGAGGGTCCGAACACCCGCGACCTCCATCAACTTGTGGTCCCCTTCGGTCACCGCCGCCATCTCCGACTCCAGGAGGGCGACCTTCTCCGGAGCCAGCCCCGCGGAGCGAGCGACGCCGACGGATCGCCTGTCATGGGCGATGGTGGATTCGTACTCGGCCACCGCGACCCCGGATGGAACCCTCCCGCGCTCGCGCCATCCGGCCACATCGAGCCCCGCGTAAGAGGCCATCAGCTCGGGGACCTGCCGGATCGAATCGAAAGGGGGCACCTCTGGCCGCTCCGGAGCCAGAACGATCAGCGGGACGCGCAAGACCTCCTCGATCATCGTGACCTGGTGATCGAGCTGGTGGTGCTCCCCCAAGGCCTCGCCGTGATCGGCCGTGATGACGACGATCGTGTCATCGGGGATAGCGTCGAGCAGCCTGCCGACCAGCTCATCCAGGTAGCGGATCTCGCCGCGGTACAGCGCGCGGATAGTCGCGAGTTCGTCGTCGGTGAAGACGTCCTCGCCGAGGTTGGAGCGCAGGGTGTTCTCGTAGGAGCGACGCTTGCGCGAAACCGCCGGCGCGCGCAGCCCAGCCGGTCCCTTCAACTCGTTGTGTGCCCTCGGGGGCGCGTACGGGACATGGGCCTCCATCAGATTGACGAACCCGAACCAGGGCCTCGGGTCGCGCGAGCCGATCATCCGAGCCGCTTGCTGCACACCTTTGTCTCCGCCCGAGTCGATGCCGCCGCGCCACTCGACCCACTGCCGGGCAACGCGCCCGAGCGGCCTTCGGACCAGACCGGGGATCCGGTCGGAGCTACGCCGCTCGGTGCCGACACCACCCCTCGGACGCGCCTTGGCCGCCCCGACCGGGACGAACTCTTCGAATCCGAAGGACATGCCCATCGGTTCGCTGATCCAGGGGTTCGCGCTGACCCCCCAGGTGCGGTAGCCGGCGAGTCTCAGCGCTTCCGGCATCCACAGCGACCCCTGTCGCTCGACGGCCGCTCTGAGACTGGCGACGCGCTGGTCCCTTCGCACCGCGGCCCTGCCGTGAACACCATGCTCGCTCGGATAGGCGCCGCTGAACATCGAAGCATGAGAAGGGAGGGTCCAAGGAGCGGTCGAACGGACGCACTCCAGCGCAACGCCTCGCTTTTCGATCTCAAGCGCGATACGTGGAGCGATCCGAAGTCCCAGCTCGTGTGGGGGAAGGTGATCGGCGCGAGCGGTGTCGAGTACGACCAGAAGGAGGTTCCGCGACATGGGGTCCGCAGTATAGGCTCGGGTCATGCCGATACCTGGAAGCGGCCCCCCGGCGCCCCAGGAGATGGCCCGGCAAACGCCCGCCCGGCCGGCCCCTCCAGAGCGAGCGCCTTCCGTCGTATGCGTGATCGTCACGTACAGGCGCGAGGAACTCCTTCGTCGATGCGTCACGGCGGTCTGCGGCCAGACCCGCAAACCCGATCTCGTGCTCGTCGTGGACAACGACCACATGGCCCATGACGCCCTCGCCGGCTACGACATCGAAGACTGTGTGCTCGTCACCGAGACCGGCGAGAATCTCGGACCCGCGGGCGGATACGAGCTCGGCTTCCGCGAGGCGTTGAAGCGCGGCGCCGACAAGATCTGGGCCGTCGACGATGACGTCGAACCGGCGCCCACCTGTCTGGAACATCTGCTGAAGGCCTCCACCGACGTGGCGGTCCCCCTGCAGCGCAAGCCCAACGGCGTTCGCGGTTTCCCTCCGTCCTGGAACGGACCGCTCTTCGACGCCGGTGTGGTCCGCTCGGTGGGCCTTCCTCGAAAGGACCTGTTCTTCTGGGCGGAGGACACCGAGTACGTCTACAGGTGCAGGCGAGGGGGCTTCAGGCGGACCCACATCGATACCGCCGAGGTCATGCATATGAACCCGGGGGCCCGGACCCGGCGCGAGGCCCGCAACTGGCAGCTCTACTACGAGGTCCGCAACACCCTGCAGTACCGGCTCCGGATCCGGCGCAAGTCCGTCAAGGGCGTGTTGCGCGCGTTCATCGGGGTGGGCGGCAAGTTCCTATCGATCGTTGTTCTCGAGCCGGGAAAGCGACGGTCGCTCGGACTCTGGTGGAAAGGGATCAGCGATTTCAGGGCCGGCCGGCTGGGCAGACGCGTCGACCCCGCCACGTGGGACATCCCCGGAGGCGTCGACTAGATAGTCTCGGCCCGCCTGTAGCATGGCGCTCGACATGCCGGTTCTCGATCGCCAGTTCCTGAAAGACCACGAGTCGCACACCCGCGACGGCGTGCGCGAAACCGCTTTCCACCTGACGGCCGATGACGGCTCGCGCATGTACGCGATGCTCACCGAACCCGAGTCGGGCCCGCGCAGCGACCTGGGGTTCGTGCTGGCTCACTCGTTCGGACTCGAAGTCCTGACGCTCAGGAGGACCGAACGCGGGATCGCCCGGGCACTAGCCGCTTCGGGTCACCCCGTCTTATCCGTGCATCGCAGGGGCTTCGGCGACAGCGAGGGCGACATCGCGGAGTCTTCGGTGGAATCCCAGATGCAGGATCTGCGAGGGGCTGTCTCCTGGCTGAGAGCCGAAGCGGGGGCAGAGCGCATCGGAGCCATCGGCTGCAAACTGGGAGGGCTATTCGCCGGCCTGCTCGGACGAGAGCTCGCCGCGGAGCGCCTGATCCTGGTGCAACCGGCACTCTCGGGCGCGCAGTACGTGAAGAACTTCATCCGCGAGATGCAGGTCGTGCGGATGGCCGATCCGGACGGCACCGACCGCCGGTCGATGCAGGAGATGCTCACCGACATGCGCCGTGACGGGATGCTCGACGTCCTGGGCTACGGACTCCCCTCTTCCTTGTACGAAGGGCTCGGCGAGGTCGACATCAGCACATCCATGGAAAGCTTCGCCGGCGACGTGCTGCTCGTGCAGGTCGCGAAACGCCCGACGCTGGCGCGCGAGTACGAGACCTTCCGCGACCTGATCCAGGCCGGCGGGGGGCGATGCCGGGCCCAGGTTCTGCGAGAGCCCTCCGGTTCCACCTTCGGGAGCGCTTCGTTCGTCGCCACCGGACACGACATCAACACACGCACCGATGTTATGGAGCCCCTGGTCGGAGAACTCGGCGGGATCGCGGCCGGATGGGTCGGCGCGTGAGCTGGACCGAGTACCCCGTCTTCGTGCCGGCGGGAGAGGACCGACTATGCGGCGTCGTCTGCGCCCCCGATGGTGCCATCGAGGATCTGGGGGTAGTTCTGTTGACCGGTGGAAACTACACCCGCACACACCGCAATCGCATGTGGGTGCGCGCGGCGCGCGAGCTTGCGGACCAGGGCGTGCCCTCGATCCGTTTCGACTATCACGGTGTCGGCGACAGCACCGGAACGGTTGTTCTGGAGCTGGAGACGCCACTCGCCGGAGACGGAACCGCGGCCGCCGACTTCCTGAAGCGGGCGACGGGAGTAACGCGGATCGCATTCGTGGCGACGTGCTTCGGCGGGCGAACGGCGATGGCCGCAGCGGCTACGCGGGACGATGTCGCGTCGGTCACCGCCTTCCCTCTTCCGATAATGGTTCCGGCTGAACGCAGCACCAGAGCCCCGCTTCGCCGTCGACTTCGGCGATCGCTCAAGAAGAGCCACCTCGGTGCGCGGCTGCTCCGCAACCCGAAGGTCAAGCAAGCAAGGACGAAGGTAGCGAAAGCCAGGACGCAGCCGACGATGGTGGTGAGCACACGCTTCCGCAAGGACACCGGGCTCGTCGCCAAGAAAGCTCACGTGGCTTTCATCTTCGGGGAGCAAACGAAAGAGCTTCCCGAGGTTCGTGGCCTGATCGGCGAGCTTAAGCAGCATCTTTCCGATACCGACCTCGCCCGGATCGAACTCGAGCTCGTCCCTGGGATCGACATCCACCGATTCCAGACCTTCGCCGAGCAGGACATCGTTGTCGGTGCCGCCGTCGCATCGGCTATGCGCGCACTTGGCAAACAGAGGGCGGCGCGTTGACCCAGCGTGAGGCTCCCCCGGTCTTCGTCGTCGGCTGCCCCAGGTCGGGAACCACGCTCCTGCGGCTGATGCTCGATGCTCATCCCTCGCTGGCCATCCCGCCCGAATCGCACTTCATCCCCGGCGTGTATCGAGTGCGGTCGCGCTACGGCACCGGGCCCGCGTTCGACGCCGAGCGGATGGCTCGCGACGTCTTCGAGACCCTGCGGTTCAAGGACTGGCACCTTCCGCCCGAGAGCGTCCTGGCCCAGATGCGATCCTCCGGAGCGTCCGACATGGCGGGCGCGATCGAAGCCTTCTTCGTCGCCTACGCGAAGGCGCACGGCAAGCCCCGGTGGGGGGACAAGACTCCCGGGTACTCCATCGACATGCCTTTGATCGCAGGGCTCTTCCCGGATGCGCGATTCGTGCATATCGTCCGGGACGGCCGCAACGTAGCGCTGTCGCTGATGGAGGTCCCACGTCCACCCCGCTCGTTCGCGGAAGCGGCGCAGGTATGGAAGCACCGCATCCGCACTGCACGACGCGATGCAGACGAGCTGGGCCCCGAGAGGGTCCTGCAGGTGCGATACGAGGAACTCGTCGATGACGCGGAGAGCATCCTGAAGTCGGTCTGCGATCACATCTCGCTCGAGTTCACGCCGGCGATGCTCGACTACCACCGCAAGAAAGTCGCCGCCGCAGTGCCCGAGAGGAACTGGGGCCACCACAAGAACCTCGCCAAACCGCCGACGAAGGGTCTGCGCGACTGGCGAGAGAAGATGTCCGACGCCGACCAGATGCTCTTCGAATCCGTCGCGGGTGCCGAGCTGTCCGAGCTGGGATACGAACGCAGATTCGAGCCGGTCCCGTTCGGCGCCCGGGTGAAGGCGGGCACGAACGTCGCCTACGACGAGGTACGGCACAGGGTCCGGTCGCTGCGGATCAGCGCCTCCTTGAAGAAGAACCCGGGCGCGCTGCCGCCGCCCAGACGTTGGTAGCCATGAGTGCTCCGGTCTTCGTCGTCGGCTGCGGCCGATCGGGCACGACCCTGCTACGCCTGATGCTGGACGCGCACCCGTTGCTGGCGATCCCGCCCGAATCGCACTTCCTGTCCCGCTTCGGACACAACCTCGGTCGCTACGAGGCGCCGGGCGGCGGGGTGGACGCCGAGCGGCTCGCCTCAGATATCTTGCGTACCAAGAACTTCCAGGCCTGGAGGGTTCCCGAGGCCGACGTGCATGCGCGGATCGCTGCGCTTGGGTCCTCGCCCTCGTTCGCCGACGTCGTCGATGCCGTCTACATGGCGTACGCGGAGACTCGCGGCGCCATCCGCTGGGGGGACAAGACGCCTCGCTACGTCCTGGACATCCCTTTGTTCGACCGGCTCTTCCCCGGATCGAAGTTCGTCCACATCATCAGAGATGGCCGCGATGTGGCGATGTCGCTGCGAACCGTTCGATTCGGCCCGAACGAACCGATGAGCGCCGCGGGGTTCTGGGACCGGCGCGTCCGCGCGGGTCGGGAGAGCGGCAGAACGCTTGGGCCTGCTCGATATCACGAGGTCCGCTACGAACGGCTGGTCGAGGACGCCGATGCCGAACTCCGCGGGATCTGCGATTTCCTGGACCTTCCTTGGGACGAGACCATGTTGAACTACCACAGCAGAGTCTCCGAGGCCCTGCCCGATGACCGCCGCTCACAGCATCAGCACGAGGACCGTCCGCCCACCAAGGGACTTCGCGACTGGCGAACGCAGATGCAGGCCGATGACGTCGCTGCGTTCGAAGTGATCGCAGGCGCGCTTCTCGATGAGTTGGGATACGAGCGAGGAGCACCTTCACCGCGGGCCGGTCTTCGCATGAAGGCTGCGATGCACCGAGTCCGGAGCGGGGTGCGACGGGTAGCTTGGGGCATCCGCAAGCGGCGCGGCGGCTCGCGCGCCGATGCCGAAGCCTACTGACGGCGGAAGGCGATCTGGCGGGTGCGCCAGGTGGTGTCCACATCCGCGTTGGCCCTCTGCACGAGCTTCTTCCGAAGCGCCGACAGATCGGCCGGCGGGTAGCCGTCAACGCGAACGGCGTCCTCGCCGATCGCCTCTAGGTTGAGCCGGAAGATCTCGGCCACCGGGGCGGCGCGCGGATGGAACTCGACGATCTCGCTGCTCTCTCGAACGAAGCCCTCGGGCGCGAGCATGGCGTCCAGCTCGTCTCCGACGAAGAGGGAACCACCCCCGGCGGCGACCCGCGTCCGGGCAACCTCGAGGTATTCGGTGAAGACCGGATCCGGGCTTTCGACCCGATCCATCTCATCGAGGAGGAGCCGGCCACCGGGGTTGACCTGGGTGGCCCAGCGCGCGACCACGGCCGACGGATCGGGCAGATGAGGGAGCAGCAACCTGCAGTACACGAGGTCCGCCGGACCCGTCGGGAACG
>JANPEZ010000008.1:0-2456 GCA_031423155.1 Actinomycetes bacterium | reverse complement strand
CTAGAGGTTGCGTCCCGGGACGAGTGGGATTCCCGTGCCTGAAGTCTTGGTAGACAGCGATGTCTTCATCGATCACCTTCGCGGAGCCCGTGAGCTGAGACCCGGCTCGCGCACCCTCTGCTACTCGGTAGTAACCAGATGCGAGCTCTTCGCCGGACAGAGTGCGGATGAGCCTCAAGTGCGCGACCTGCTGGCGGCCTTCCGCGAGATACGGATCGACCGGGCTGTCGCCGAGCGTGCAGGTCGCCTTCGCCGCCAAACCGGTCTTCGCACCCCGGACGCCCTGATCGCGGCGACCGCTCTTGAGAGTGACATGGGACTGATGACGCGTAACTCACGCGATTTCATGAAGGTTCCAGGGCTCAGGGTCGTTAAGACCGCCTGAAACCCTGCCGTGTCGGGGGTGGGGGATACAATCACGGCTCCGCCTGAAGGCGGCTCGCCTCCCCGGGAGGGACGCCATGCCCAGAACGATGTGGAAAGGGGCCATCTCCTTCGGCCTCGTGACGATCCCGGTCGCCGTTTACCCGGCGACCGAGGAGAAGACCCTGCGCTTCAACCAGCTCCACGCCGGCGACGGCGGGCGCATCCGCATGAAGCGGACGTGCTCGATCGACGGCGAGGAGGTCTCGTTCGAAGACATAGTCAAGGGTTACGAGTACGAGAAGGACCGCTACGTCGTCCTGTCCGACGAGGACTTCGACGCCGTGCCGCTGGAATCCAGCCGGGCCATCGACATCGTCCAGTTCGTCGACCTGGAAGAGATCGACCCGATGATGTACAAGAAGTCCTACTACCTGATCCCCGACGAGACCGGCGCGAAGGCTTACGCGTTGCTCCGCGAGGCCCTCACCCAGCAGAACAAGGTCGGTATCGCCAAGGTCAGCTTCCGCGACAAGGAGCACCTTGCGGCACTGAGGTTCCGCGACGACGCCTTCGTCCTGGAGACGATGTATTGGCCCGACGAGATCCGCGCCGCCGACTTCGGAGACGTCGACGTCTCCAAGGTCAAGGTCCGTCCTCAGGAACTGGAGATGGCCAAGGCTCTCATCGAGAACCTCACGTCCGGCTGGAGTCCGGAGGAGTTCACCGACGAGTACCGCGAAGCCCTCCTCAAGATCGTCGAGGCCAAGATGTCCGGGGAGGAGATCGAGATGGTTGCCGCCGAGCCGACCGCCAAGGTCGTGGACCTGATGGAGGCCCTCAAGGCAAGCGTCGATGCGGCGAAGAAGAAGTCGGCCTCCCAGGGCGCCGCGAAGCCGGCGGCGGCCAAGAAGTTGGTTGCCAAGAAGCCCGCCGCCCGCAAGAAGGCATCGGGCGAGTAGGAGATGCGCACGTGAAGCTGGTGACGGCGATCGTCAAGCCCCACAAGATCGATGAGATCAAAGAGGCTCTGCGAGACGCAGGGGTGAACGGCCTCACGACCACCGACGTGGAGGGTTTCGGCCGCCAGCGCGGTCACACCGAGGTCTACCGGGGCGCCGAGTACCAGGTCGATTTCGTTCCGAAGATCAAGGTCGAGATCCTGGTGCCGGACGATGAGGTCCAGGGCGTGATCGACGCGATAGTCAAAGCCGCTCGCACCGGCAAGATAGGTGACGGCAAGATCTGGGTAACCGAGGCCGAGCAGGTGGTGCGCATCCGGACCGGCGAGATGGGCCCGGACGCGGTCTGAGGACCGCGCGCCCGAAGTAGGCTCGCCGGAACGTGAAGGACCCGACCGGCAAGCTCCTGGAGGAACTGGGCGCTCTCGAGCGCGCGTACTCCCGGGGTCATCAGGGTGTCTGGTCCGCCCGCCGTCGCACCGAGCTGATCGACACGTGTCTCATCGAGATGTTCCGAGGGGCCGGGGCACCCGAGGGCGTAGCCATTGCCGCGATAGGTGGTTACGGCAGACGGCTGCAGTTGCCGGCCTCCGACATCGACATCCTGATACTGCACGACGGATCCAACTCCGAGGAGGTTGCGACCCTCGTCCACGACCTGCTTTACCCGCTGTGGGACGCCGGATTCTCGGTAGGTCAGGCCGTGAGGACTCAGGACGAGGCCATCGCACTCGCCGCCGGGCGATTCGACGCTGCCACGGCGATGCTGGACATCCGATATCTGGCCGGAGATTCGTCAGCGGTAGCCCGAACCGCGGCCGCGGTGCTCGCGTTACTACGCGAGGATCCACGCGGCTTCGCCATCAGGTCGCTCGAGTCCGCGGCCGAGAGGCACGACAGGTACGGATCGACCGCGCATCTGCTCGAGCCCGACCTCAAGGAGGGAGCCGGCGGTCTCCGAGACATCCACTCGCTCGGTTGGCTCGAGGCGGTTCTGGGGGCGCCGTTGGAAGAGGCCGGACTGTTGCGAGCGCGAGAGCGCGAGGCCCTGGTGGCTGCCGAGGAGTTCCTGGTCCGGGTGCGCAGTGCGCTTCAACTAGAGACCGGCAAGCGCTCCGATCGGCTCGTGTC
>JANPEZ010000007.1:0-9505 GCA_031423155.1 Actinomycetes bacterium | reverse complement strand
GCGTTCGACCGACTCGGGCGCGACGTGGAGCTCTCGCGTGGAGTTGACGAACTCGGCGGGCGGAGCCGACGCTACCTCAGTCGCGGCCGCCGGTAAGGGCAACGGGCAGTTCACGGTCACGTGGATGGACGCGCGAGGCGGAGGTTGGAACGTCTGGCAGCGCGGTTCGACCGACGGCGGGCTGACGTGGTCCGCCGACGCCAAGGTCTCGGACGCGACGAGCGGCGCGACCTACAAGACCGCGGCCGGGTTCGGGTTGCCGTACGGCGACTACGACATGGTCGCCATCAACTCGGCGGGCAAGACCGTCGCGATCATGGGCGAGGGCGACTCGAGCCAGGTCCACGGCGATATCTGGATCAACCGCCAGATCTGAGCACCTGGCGGGCCCGGGGCGATAGCCGCCGGGCCCGCCTCAGTGCGGGTCGGAGCGCGGCGGCGCGCCTCTCCCGCGCGGAGGTGACCGGGTGATCGGAACCCCGGACAAGCAGGGCGGGACCTGGAACCTGGCTGGCTCAGATCAAGCGATATGAACGTCGATCGCGTGATCGCCTGTGGCGCCGCTCGGGAACGGGGGTGCCGGCTGCTCGACCTGGAGGGTGTCGGTGCCGTCGGTCGCCCGCACCCTGACGAGGTGATCGCCGCGCGGGGCGTCCCAGCGGTAGACCCACTGACGCCAGGTGTCGATGGTGTCTTCCTCGGCTAGGTCGGCCTCTTGCCAAGGATCGTCGTCGATCTGGACCTCGACCTTCTCGATGCCCCGGTGTTGGGCCCAAGCCACTCCGGCGACGGCGACCTGCCCGGTTCGCAGCTTCGCCCCCGAGCGGGGGGTGTCGATGCGCGACTCGGTTTTGACGGGCGCCCGCTGCGCCCATCCGCGCTGGATCCAGTAGGCGTCGTACGCCTCGAATGTCGTCAGCTCCATGTCGACGAGCCACTTCATCGCGGACACGTAGCCGTAGAGACCCGGCACTATCATCCGGACCGGGAACCCGTGCTCCAGCGGCAGCGCTTCCCCGTTCATCGCGACGGCGAGCATCGCGTCGCGCCCATCCATCGCCGCAGCAGTCGGGGTTCCGATCGTGAAGCCGTCTACGGAGCGCGTAACTATCTGCGTCGCACCGGGTTTCACGCCTGCCTCCTCCAGGAGCGCCTTCAGCGGAGCGCCCATCCATCGCGCGTTACCGATGTACCTGCCCCCCACCTGGTTGGACACACACGTGAGGGTCACGTCCCGCTCGATCATCGGCCGTTCGAGCAGTCGCCGGTAATCGAGGGTCACGGGTCGATCGACCATCCCGTGGATGGTCAGTTCCCACGATTCGGCGCTGACCGATGGAACGAACAGGGCCGTATCTATCCGGTAGAAGTCCGCGTTGGGAGTGATGAACGGTCCGACGCCGGGGATGCCAAGGTCCGCACCGGGCGGGGGCGGAGGCGCGGCATCGACGGGGATCGGCAGGTGCACCGCCGCCCGCGACGCGCTGGCGTCGGCGCGACGGACGAGGTACTGACCGACCACTCCCGAGACTCCCGCGAACGCGGTCATCAGGAAACCGGCCTTGAGGAACCGGCGGCGGTCGTACACCGGCGCGGGCGGTGTCGCTTCCTGGGTTTCGAACGGATCGCGTATCCCGGCGCGACGGCCGAGGAGGCGGAACGCGTAGGCGCCCGCCGCCGCGCCGACGAGCGACGGGATCGCGTCGCCGAGGCCGTTCGCCGGGCGGCTCACCGAGGCCGCCACGCCGATCGCCGCGAAGACTCCGATGCCGATGACGCCGGCGCGCGACCTGCGCAGCGACGCCACCCCCAGTGCAACAGCGGCGATCGCCATGACCACGGCGATGCCGACGAGCAACGCAAGCTTGTCGTTGGTCCCGAAGGTTCGGATGGCGAAACTCTTCAACCATTCCGGAGTGGCATCGATCGCGGCGCTTCCGACCGCGATCATCGGCGAGGACGCTCCCCCGACGACGCCGGCCGCGAGCTGGGCGGCGCCGAGCGCCACACCTGCCGAAACGAGGCCGAGCACCCCCCCGGCCAGTCGCGTCGGCGGCCGGGCGGTCTCGGCGGTCATCGGCACATCCGGATGTCATCCATCGCATCCACCGTAAGGGACCAACCATTACAGGAGGCGAACGAACCGCTAGCATGCCCGCGACCACGCTCAGAACAAGGAGAAAATCGTGAGCTTGCAACCCGAGTCCACCGTATCCGCACCCACCGGGTCCCTCCCCTCGCGCGCGAGCGTCGTGGTCGTGGGCGGCGGCGTGATCGGCACCAGCATCGCCTACCACCTGGCCAAGCAGGGTGTGAAGGACGTCGTGCTGCTCGAGCGCAAGCAGCTCACCTCGGGCACGACCTGGCACGCGGCGGGCCTCATCACTTCGGCCGGCATGAGCTCGGAGACGCTCCTGTGGATGAGCCGATACACACGCGATCTGCTCATCGCCCTGGAGAAGGAGACCGGCCAGGACACCGGGTTCCGGCCGATCGGGCATCTGCATCTGGCCTGCAGCGAGCAGCGGTTGGAGACCATCACCCGCGAGGGCGCGTTCGCCCGCGCCCACGGAGTCGACGCGCAGCTGGTCGGACCCGGAGAGGTCAAGGGCTTCTGGCCCGAAGCGATGACCGATGACATCCTCGCCGCGCTCTACGTGGCCGACGAGGGCCGCGCCAACCCGGCCGACGTCACGATGGCGCTTGCTCGCGGTGCGCGCATGCACGGCGCCACGATCATCGAGGGCATGCCCGTTACCGGATTCACGCAGGCGAACGGCCGCGTCACCGGAGTGATCACCGAGCAGGGCACGATCGAGTGCGAGACCGTTGTGAACTCCTGCGGGATGTGGGCGCGCCAGGTCGGCGAGCTGGCCGGCGTGTCGGTCCCGCTACAAGCCGCCGAGCACTACTACATGATCACCGAGCCCATCGAGTGGGCGCATCCGGACCTGCCCGTGGTCGAGGACCCCGATCGCTACGGCTACTACCGAGAGGAGGCCGGCGGGATCCTCGTCGGACTCTTCGAGCCGATCGCCGGTCCGTGGCACGTCGATCGCATCCCCGAGGACCTGGGGTTCGCGGTGCTGCCACCCGACTGGGATCGAACCGGCGGATTCCTGTCCGATGCGATGGACCGGTTCCCGGCGCTGCACAACGCCGGCATCAAGATCTTCTTCTGCGGGCCGGAGAGCTTCACGAACGACCTGGGCCCGATGCTGGGAGAGGCGCCGGAACTTCGCGGCTTCTTCACTGCGGCCGGGTTGAACTCGCTGGGGATCTTGCTGGGAGGCGGCGTCGGATCCCTTGTGGCCCAGTGGATCATCGACGGGATCCCACCGATGGACGTGACCGGGTTGTCGGTCGATCGGGCATTCCCTTACCAAACATCGCCCGCCTTCCGCAGGGACCGAACGGTCGAGCAACTCGGCGCCCTCTTCGGAGACGCGGCATTCCCAACCTGGCATCAGAAGACCGCCCGCAACATCCGCCGGTCGGTCGTACACGACAGGCTGGTCGCCGCCGGTGGGCGGTTCGGGGCCTCGAGCGGCTGGGAGTTCCCGGAGTGGTTCGCCCTGGGCGATGAGCCTGCCGTTGTGACGCCCGGCTGGAAACGAGACGAGTCCTTCCCCGCTCACGCCGAGGAACACCGCGCGGTGCGCGAGGCGGTCGGGGTAATGGATATGTCCCTGATGGCCAAGATCCTCGTGGTCGGTCCGGATGCCGAGTCGTTGCTGAACCGCGTCGCGGTGAGCGATGTCAGCGTGCCGGTCGGGAGGATCGTCTACACGCAGTTCTGCGACGAGCGGGGCGGTATCCAGGCCGACGTCACCGTTACCCGCCAGAGCGAGGACTCTTTCATGGTCGTCGGCTCCGACCTGATCCATCGCAGGATCATCGCGTGGCTGAAGCGCCACACGGCCGATGACGCCCGAGTCGCGGTGGTCGATATGACCTCGGCTACAACGCTTCTCACGGTGCAGGGCCCTCGTTCGCGCGAGCTGCTTCAGCGCGTCTCCAGCGCCGACTTCTCTAGCGACGCCTTCCCGTACATGACCTCGCAGGAGATCGACCTGCACTACGCGAGGTGCACCGCCCTGCGCGTGACGTACCTGGGTGAACTCGGCTGGGAGCTTCACGTCGCCACCGACATGGCTTTGACCGTCTACGACGCGCTCTTCGCAAGCGGGGAGGACCTCGGTATCCGCAACGCGGGCTTGCTCGCGATGAACTCGCTCCGGCTCGAGAAGGCCTACCGCGACTACGGCCTCGACATCGACAACTCCGATACCCCGCTGGACGTCGGACTCGGCTTCACCGTTTCGTGGGACAAGCCGGGAGGCTTCGTCGGGCGAGAGGCGCTGGTCGCTCAGCGCGATTCCGGCACACCCAAGGCCCGGATGGTGCAGGTCCTGCTGCAGGACCCCGAACCGCTGCTCTTCGGGGACGAGCAGATCTATCGCGACGGCGCACACGTCGGCGAGAACAGGATCGGTTCATACGGCCACACCCTCGGCGGCGCGGTCGGCCTCGGGATACTCGAGTCCGATGACGGCATCCCCGCCGAGATGGTCGGAACGGGCTCGTGGGAGCTAGACGTCAACGGTGAGCGAGTACCCGCAACCGTCTCGCTCCAGCCCCTATACGACCCGAAGCGAGAACGGATCCTGGCTTAGAGGGCCTTGTCGCGGCGGATCTCGCGAACAGCGTGATGACCCGGAAGCCCGTTCACGCCTCCGCCCGCATGTGTTGCGCTGGAAGCCTGATACAGACCCTTGATAGGCGTGCGGTAATCGGCGTACCCGACGGCCGGGCGCATGTGGAAGAGCTGATCCACCGTCAGCTCGCCGTGGAAGATGTTGCCGCCGATCAGTCCGTACTCCTGCTCCATGTCGTAGGGCCCGATTATCTGCCGGTGCAGGATCAGGTTCTTGAATCCGGGCGCGACCAGTTCGAACCGGTCCATCAACCTGTCGGCGTAGGCCTCCAGCTCTTGGCGGTGCGGTTCCTCGCTCCACGTCTCGGGAACCCACTGCGTGAACATCGACATGATGTGCTTGCCTTCAGGAGCCAGCGTTCTGTCGAAGACGGTCGGTATCTCGCAATCGGCGAACGGCGCGGTCGCCGGCCTGCCCGATCTGGCCTCCTGGAACGCGGTCTCCAGGTACTCGAGGTCTTCCATGATGCTCATCGCCCCGCCCTGCACCGCCGGGTCGAAGCCCGGGTCCGCAGTGAAGTCGGGCAGTCCGTCGAGCGCCAGGTTGATCTTCACGGTCCCCGAACGTGAGCGCCAGCCGCGGATGTCCGCCACGAACGAGTCCGGCAGTTCGCTCTCATCGAGATGCTTCAGGAACGTGATCTGTGGATGGCAGGCGGTGATGACTACCTTCGCGTGGATCTCCTCGCCTCCCGCCAAGACGACGCCGGTCGCGCGGCCGTTCTTCGTGAGCACCTTCTCGACGCGCGAGTTGACCCGGACCTCGGCGCCGAAACCCTCGGCCGCCGCGCGGATGGCGTCCGAGACCGCGCCCATGCCACCTTCCGGCATCCCCCAGCTCGCGACCTGCCCCTCGGCCTCTTCTCCGACCGAGTGGTGCATCAGTACGTAGGCGGTGCCGGGAGTCATCGGCCCGGCCCACGTGCCGATGATCCCGTTCACGCTCTGGACTCCGATGACCGTCGGGTCCTCGAACCAGCGGGACAATAGGTCGGCCGCGCTCATCGTGAACAGCCTCGTGATGTCGCCGACGGTCTTCTCGTCCATCTCCTTGCGGAGCATCCACGCCAGCTGAGCGACGTCCTTGATGTGTCCGAACTTCTTCGAGGAGATGTGCGGCGGCGTGCGGTCCAGCAGAGGATGCATCATGTTCGCGATGCGCCCGATCCACTCGTAGTAGGGACCGACGGCGTCGGCGTCGTGCTTGGAGTACTTCAGGTAGGACTCATAGGAGCGGTCGTCGTCGCCCTCGATCATCGACCGGCCGTCGGGGTGAGGCGTGTAGCCCATGCCGAGCGGATTCACCTTGTAGCCGTGGCTCGCCAGGCCCAGGTCCTTGATGATGTAGTCGGGCATGAGGCTGATCGTGTAGCTGAGTGTCATGACCTTGAACTCGGGCGCCTCGGGCCACGGGCTGCTGGTATCGGCCGCGCCGCCGGTCTTGTGCCGGGCCTCGAGAACCACGACCCGCTTGCCGTACTTGGCCAGGTAGGCGGCGGCCACAAGCCCGTTGTGTCCTCCCCCGATGACCGCTGCGTCGTACGTGTTCGCCTGCACCGATGCTCCTCCTGAAGATGTGGTGGCCGAGCCTAGCCCGGAGAGGCGCTTGAGCGTGAATCCGCCGCTATCCGAGGCGCTTCAAGAAGGAGGACACCCTCTCGATCCGGATCTCGCCCCAAGTCCCCAGATGGGTGAGGTGGCGATCGCCGGAGATGATCACGTCTGCGCCACCCTCATCGGCGGCTTCCAAGACGCGGTCATCGTCCGGGTCGTCTGCGATCACCTCGATCCTCTTCAGCGGGCGCACGACGGTGGACACTTGGACAACCTGACGGACCGCCGCCTCGGCCGAGGAAGGCTCCCACTCGAACTTCTCGGTCAAGACTCGCCCGAACTCGGCGAGCAGGGCCGGCGAAGTCACGAACTCGATCCGTCCTTCGAGGACCAGGAGGTAGACCCTTTCGGGCGCTCCGCCCGGGAAGACGAACGCCGAGATCAGGACGTTGGTATCGAGAACGACCTTCAGTCCCGGGCCTCTCGGATAAGTCGTTCGACATCCTTCTCGGTTCTCACGCCCACGCGGGCGGCCTGCGCGGCCCCATACCGCTGGAGGGACTCGAAGGTCTGCTTCCGCTGCAGGCGTTCGTAGACGCGAAGGATCTCTCTGAACATCTCGCTCCGGTTTCGCCCCTCGCTTTCAGCAAGACGGTCGAATGCTTCGGCAGTCTCCGGTGGCACCGAAACGGTCAACACACGCGACGTTCGTTTGGCGACCATGTAATACACGTTATTACACTTCCCCACTCTCCGGCAAGCTCCCAGCGAGACCCTAGTTGGAGGCACCGACACGACTCCTCGATGCGACCAGGAGTCATATCGGCGCAGGTCACCGCGGATAGACTCGCTCGCGCCCTCCCGGACGGAAAGCGGTCGAAGCGTGAAGGATCGGTATCAGGTCGTAGTCATAGGCGGAGGCATCGTCGGCTGCAGCGTCCTGTATCACCTGACCCTTCGAGGCCTCACCGACGTAGCCCTCATAGAACGCGAGGAGCTGACGGCCGGCTCGTCCTGGCACGCCGCCGGTGGCTTTCACGCGATGAACTCGGACACGCGGATCGCGGCACTGCAGAAGTACACGATCGGCCTATACCCACAGGTCGAAGCCGAGTCCGGTCGCAGCATCGGGCTGCACATGAGCGGTGGGATGGAACTCGCAGGAACACCCGAGCGCTGGCACTGGCTCAAGTCCGAGCTCCAGTGGCTCCGCACCCAGGACACCGACGCTTATCTGATGACCCCCGAAGAGGCTGCGGAGATGGTTCCTCTGATCGATCCGAAAGGCGTGCTGGGAGCGCTGTTCGACCCGTTGGAGGGGACACTCGATCCGAACGGGGCGACCTACGCATATGCGGGCGCAGCGCGCGGGCGCGGCGCGGAAGTGATCCTGCACAACAGGGTTCTGTCTCTTGAGCCAACGGCCGATGGTTGGTCCGTCAAGACCGAGCAGGGCTCCATCGAAGCCCAGCATGTCGTGAACGCCGCTGGCCTGTGGGCGCGCCGCGTCGGACGCATGGTCGGCGTGGATCACCCGCTCACGCCGATGCCCCACCACTACCTGGTGACCGAGGACGTGCCGCAGGTCGCGGCGATCGAAGGCGAGATGGCCGCGGTCACGGACCTGGAGGGCTTCACCTACCTGCAGCGCGAGGGCAACGGAGTGCTCCTCGGCGTCTACGAGCGGAACCCGCGCCACTGGATGGTCGAGGGCGCCGACTGGGACTTCGGCCGGACGCTCTTCCCGGAGGAACTCGACCGGATCATGCCCGAGCTGTCGATCGGATTCGAGCGATTCCCGGTCCTTCAGGAGATCGGCATCAAGCGCTGGGTGAACGGCGCCTTCACCTTCACCCCCGATGGCAACCCGTTGGTCGGTCCGGTCGCCAACCTGCCCGGATACTGGGCCGCTTGCGGCGTCATGGCCGGCTTCTCGCAAGGCGCGGGCATCGGGCTCGCCGTGGCCAACTGGATCGTGGACGGCGACCCCGGCTACGACGTGTTCGGCATGGACGTCGCGCGCTTCGGCCCGTACGCGTCGGAAGACTCTTACCTGAAAGACATGACGGCCCAGTTCTACTCGCGCCGATTCGTCATGGCCTACCCGAACGAGGAGCTCCCCGCCGGCCGACCGCTGAAGACCACGCCCTGCTATGACGACTTCCTCGCCGGCGGCGCGCAGATGACGGTGAACTGGGGCCTGGAGGTTCCGCTCTACTTCGCGCCGACCCGCGACTTCGTCGAGACCGACACCCTCGGTCGCTCCAACGCAGAGCCGATCGTGGGAGAGGAGGTCGCGGCGGTTCGCACCGCGGCCGGCGCATACGAGATAGCGCAGTACGCGCGATACGAAGTGACCGGCCCGAACGCCGAAGGCTGGCTCGATCACCTGGTCGCCTCGCGGATACCCGATGTCGGGACCATCCGGCTTGCCCCCATGCTCGGCGATACCGGCCGACTGATGGGAGACCTTTCCATCACGCGACTCGCGGAAGACCGCTTCTGGCTGACCGGCTCCTTCTACCTGCAAGACTGGCACCAGCGCTGGTTCGGACAGCACATGAAGAGCGGCGCCCGGCTGACGAACATCACCGAACAGCGGATGGGCTTTTCCGTATCGGGGCCGGCGTCGAGGCAGATCCTGGAGCGCCTGGTTGACGATGACGTCTCCAACGAGGCTTTCGGATTCCTATCGGTGCGCGACATGATGGTCGGCGGCTTGAACGCCGTGGTCGGGCGCATCTCGCTCACCGGCGAGCTCGGCTACGAGATAGTCGTCGGAGCTGACGAGCAACTCGCTCTGATGCACGCGCTGGTCGAAGCGGGCGAGGACCTGGGGCTGCGTCATGTCGGCGACCGCGCGATCGACAGCCTGCGGCTCGAGAAGGCCTACGGCATCTGGTCCGCCGAGTTCCGCCAGGACTACACGCCGGCGATGTCGGGCCTGGATCGGTTCATCGCCTACGACAAGGGAGACTTCATCGGCGCGGAAGCTGTTCGCCGCGCGCGCGAGGAGCCTCCGGCGCAGCTACTGGTACTTCTGGAAGTCGATGCCGACGACGCGGACGCCTCGGCAGACGAGGGCATCTGGATCGGCGAGCGCCGCGTCGGCTTCGTGACGAGCGGCGCCTACGGCCACCACGTCGGCAAGAGTCTGGCCCTGGCATACCTGGACAGAGATATCGTCGAGTCCGGAGAAGAGGTAACCGTCTTCGTCGTCGGCGACCCGCGTAC
>JANPEZ010000006.1:0-3097 GCA_031423155.1 Actinomycetes bacterium | reverse complement strand
CGGCGGCATCCAGGACGATCTCCGTGCCTCGGATGTTGGTTATCAGCGATTGCAACGGTTTCTCCACGATCAGCTTCACACCGACCGCGGCCGCAAGGTGAACGACCACGTCGGCGCGCCCGGCGAGCTGGGCGACCAACGGGTGATCGAGCACCGTTCCCTGCTTCAACGTGAAGCCGGGGTGGTCAAGCAGGTGAGCGAGGTTGTCGATGGAGCCGGTGGAAACGTCGTCGAGTGCGACTACGGCGTCGCCGCGGGCGAGTAGCACGTCCGCCAGGTGCGATCCGATGAATCCGGCGCCGCCGGTGATGAGGTAGTTCATGAGTTGCGGGCAGATGGTACGTGCGGGCGATAGGCGGAGCAATCACGCCCCGCCTGCGCGGTGCGCCACAGCGAGCGTGAGAGCATCGAGCCGTGTCCGGCGATAAGAGGTACGTGCTGGCCAGGGTGCCGAGGGCCCTCCTCCTGTGAGGATCGCGATCGTCACCGGGATCTACCCGCCGGATATCGGTGGCCCCGCCACTCACGCTGCCGATCTTCGCGCCGAACTTACCGAGCGCGGGCACCGGGTGACGGTCGTGACCCTCTGGGATGGAGCTGTGGTCTCGATCCGTCCGGATCTCGTTCGGTTCCCACGCGGTGAGCGGGTGCCTCTGCGGATGGCTCGGATCGCCGGGTGGATCTGGCGCAACGCTCCCCGGTTCGACGTCATCTACGCGACCGGACTCCACACCGAGGCCGTTCTCGGGGCACGGCTCGCGGGGCGTCCATCGATCGTCAGGATCGTCGGTGACCCGGTGTGGGAGCGCGGTGTTCGCCTGGGTCTGACCGAGGAGGGCTACGAAGGATTCGAGTCTCAGGGCCGGCCGCGCGATATCAGGCTGCGAGCTTTGGCGTTCCTGAGGGACCGGTCGCTGCGCGCATCCAGCGTCGTAGTGGCGCCCAGCGCCTCCCTCGAAACCTCTATCGAACGATGGCTCGATGGTCCGGCCGACGTGAGCATCGTCCGAAACGGCGTGCGCACCTTCACCCGGGAACCCCGGAAAAAGGCCTCGGCCGGCTCCTTGAAGGTGGTCTTCGTGGGCCGTCTCATCGCTTTGAAGCGCGTCGAGAATCTTCTCGAGGCCGTTTCCCTCACCGAGGGAGCAAGCATCCAGATCATCGGCTCCGGACCCCTGCGCGGCGCGCTTGAGGATGAAGCCGGCCGCCTCGGTCTGCCGCACGACCGCGCCGCCTTCCTCGGCGATCTCGACCACGAGCAGGTGCTATCGGCCATCCGCAGCGCCGATGTTCTTGCACTCGCGAGCGATATCGAAGGTCTGCCTCACGTTCTCATCGAGGCTCTCGCGGCCGGGACCCCTGTGATCTCACCGGCCGTCGGCGGTGTCGCCGAGGTCGTGCAGGACCAGGTGAGCGGACTGCTGCTTGCCGATGCCTCGGTACCGACCCTCGTGGCCGCCATCACGAGGCTTAGGGATGACCCCGGGCTCCAGTCGCGGCTCAGCACCGGAGCGGCCGAGGCCGGCGAGGGATGGTCCTTCTCCAGAACCGCCGACGCGGTCGAGGCTGCTGCCGGCAAGGCGACCCGGGGCAAGCCTCGCGTCGTCTTCCTGGGCAAGACGATCACGCCTCGGTCGGGTGAAGCGAAGGCTAGATACGCCGCCATCGTTCGTCACCTGGATCCCGTCGTCGTCGGGGTCGGCAGGATCGGCGTCTGGGCTGTCGGCAGAACCCGCGTGGTCTCCTTTCCGGACCTTAGGCCTGGCCCCGTTGGGGGGGCGCTCTTCTACCCTCTGGCTCCACTGGCCGCCGTCATGAGATCTCTTCGCCGAGGAGGGTCGGCGATCGTCTGTCAGAGTCCGTACGAGGGCGCCGGCGCCATCGCACTGAGCCGCTTGGTTCCTCGAACCTGGCGGCCCGCCGTCGTGATCGAGGTCCATGGGGACTGGAGGACCGCGACTCGCCTCTACGGATCGGATGCGCGAGGCGCGCTCGCACCTTTCGCGGACCGCATCGCTGCCTGGGCGGTCCGACGCGCCGACGCGGTCAGGGCCATCAACGGCTGGACGTCGGGTCTGGCCCGCGACGCCGGTTTCGACGGGCCGATCGACGTCTACACGGCCTTCGGCGATATCGACCTGTACCTGGAGACGGAACCGATCGCGGCCACCACCAAGCCGAAGGTCCTGTTCGTCGGGGTTCTGGAGCCGTACAAGTCCGTCGACGTCCTGCTCGAGGCCTGGCGATCCGTGGTCGAACGCGTTCCCGGCGCCCGGCTGTCCATAGTCGGAGAAGGCTCCCATCGGGAACGACTGGTGCGGCAGGCCGAGCTGGCCGGACTCGGGGACTCGGTTCGGTTCCTCGGCTCGGTGACTCGTGAACGCGTCCGTGAACTGCTCGATGATGCCGCGCTCTTGGTACTTCCGTCCCGATCGGAGGGGATGGGCCGGGTCATCCTGGAGGCTTTCGCGCGCGCCCGCCCGGTGGTGGCCTCCGCCGTCGGAGGCATCCCCGAACTGGTGCGAGACGGCATCAACGGCGCACTCGTGTCACCGGAGGACCCGGCCGAGCTCGCGAAGGCCCTCGTGGCGATGCTCGCCGATCCCGAGACGGCCGCCGCCATGGGCCGCGCGGGCCGTGAACAGGTCGAAGGCCGAGATCGAAGCCGTGATTTCGAGGAGGGCATCGCGCGGCTCGCGGCTTGGGCGGCGACCCGCTCGTGAAGGAGGGGCGCGCCGGCGAGGCGATAGAAAGGATCAGGCGGTCTCGCTTCGTCGCCGATATCGCCTGGCTCTGGAGTGGACACGGGGTCGCGTTCGCGGCCATGGTCGTCACCGGCATCGTCAGTGCCCGGGTGCTCGGTCCCCGCTCCTACGGGATCGTCGGATTGGTCTTCGCGGTGCCCGGGCTGGTCTTCTCCTTCCTGGACGCCCGCGCCAGCGATGCGGCACTGCGCTACCTGGGCGAGTTCGTGGGTCGCGAGGTTGTTGCGCAGGTACAACATGCGCTGGCGGGCATCAGTTGCGTACTTGCTGTTCGGATAGCGCTTCAGCAGTTCGGAAAAATCCAGGAAGGACTGTTTGGCGGTCTGCTGGTC
>JANPEZ010000005.1:0-5364 GCA_031423155.1 Actinomycetes bacterium | reverse complement strand
CGGCAGGGACAAGATCGACTCTCCCGAGAAGATCTCGGCCGCCCTCGAGGGGGCCGGCTTCATCGACGTTCACGCCGAGAGCCTCGAGTGGTTCCTGCGATGGGATCTGCACGACTTCCTGCTCTGGCGGGTGAGGATGGGACCGAGCCGCCGCCGGCTGGATCAGCTGCGCGAGAGCACTCGCGAGGAGGTCGTCGCAAAGGCGCGGGCGAAGGTCGTGGCGCTGGGTGGCGCCGGACTCGTGCACCGCGATGAGGTCGTTCTGGCCTCCGCGCGCACGCCGGGCTAGATACCGGCTCGGAGGGCTCGTGCCTGTACCATCGAGTCCCCATGTCCCTGATCGACTCCCTGACCGCCCGCGAGATCCTTGATTCGCGCGGAAACCCGACCGTTGAGGTAGATGTCTGGCTCGACGACGGGGCGTTCGGGCGAGCGGCCGTTCCCTCCGGAGCTTCGACGGGTGAGCACGAGGCCCTGGAACTTCGCGACGCGGACCCCGCCTACTACGGCGGGAAGGGCGTTCTCAACGCGGTCGCGAACGTCCACGAGGCGATCGGCCCGGCCGTTCGAGGGCTCGACGCCTTCGATCAGCGCGGCCTGGACGCGGCGCTTCTGGACCTGGACGGGACCGACGACAAGTCGGGTCTGGGTGCCAACGCGATGCTCGGCGTGTCGCTGGCCGTAGCCAAGGCCGCCGCCGATTCTTCCGGGATGCCTTTGTACCGCTATCTCGGCGGGCCGAACGCCCGGACGCTTCCGACCCCGATGCTCAACGTGATCAACGGCGGCGCGCACGCCGACAATCAGCTGGAGCTACAGGAGTTCATGCTGATGCCGGTCGGAGCGGCGTCATTCTCCGAAGCGCTGCGCTGGGGAGCCGAGACCTTTCACACCCTGCGAGGCATCCTGAAGGACAAGGGCCTGGAGACCGGCGTCGGCGACGAGGGCGGTTTCGCGCCGGAAGTAGCGACGGCGACCGAGGCGCTCGAGCTGCTCGTAACCGCGATCGAGAAGACGGGCTTGGAGCCCGGAACCGAGATGGCTCTTGCGATGGACCCGGCGATGTCCGAGCTGTACCGCGACGGCGTGTATCACCTGGAAGGCCAGGAGCGTTCCTCGTTGGACATGATCGCTTTCTGGGCCGAGCTGCTCGATCGCTTCCCGATCGTTTCCCTGGAGGATCCGCTGGCCGAGGACGACTGGAAGGGCTGGAGCGCGCTCAACGCCGAGCTGGGCTCCCGAGTGCAACTCG
Source organism: Actinomycetes bacterium (assembly GCA_031423155.1). Classification (GTDB taxonomy): domain Bacteria; phylum Actinomycetota; class UBA4738; order UBA4738; family HRBIN12; genus JANPEZ01. Next base: position 4,112 of record JANPEZ010000005.1, on the reverse strand, counting down.
TCGGCGACGATCTTTACGTTACGAACTCGGAGCGGCTCGAGCGTGGTTTGCGCGAGGGCGCGGCCAACGCCATCTTGATCAAGGTCAACCAGATCGGAACGCTGACCGAAACGCTCGACGTCATCGAGTTGGCCAAGCGCAGCAGTTACGGCATCGTCATCTCCCATCGAAGCGGCGAGACTGAGGACACGACGATCTCCGACCTCGCGGTCGCGACCGGCGCCGGTCAGATCAAGACGGGCGCGCCCAGCCGCGGCGAGAGGACGGCGAAGTACAACCAGCTCCTTCGCATCGAGCAGGAACTCGGTGAGACCGCGCGTTACGCCGGTCGTTCGCTCATGGCCGGAGGGAGCGGATGAGCACCCGGACCGCGGCCCGCCCCAAGGCCGCTCGCCCGGCTCATCACCGTGAAGAGCCCAAGAGGAGCGTGCGAGTGACCGCTCGTGCGGCTTTCCTCCTGGTGATGGTTCTGGTGGTGATGACTTTCGCGATCGCGCCGATGCGCGCGTTCATGGCTCAGCGCTCGGAAGTGCGGGAACTTCAGTATCAGACCGCTCTGCTGGAGAAGGCCAACACTCAGTTGACCGACCGCATCGCCCAGCTCCACGATCCCGCGTACCTGGAGCGCCTGGCTCGCGAATGCCTCGGCATGGTCAAGCCCGGCGAGACGAGCTTCATCACCGTCCCCAAGAACGGCGCCCCTCAGCCCTCCGACTGCTGAGGAGACGAAAACCCGTATTGACGTGCGGTTTCTATGGGGTGCATAGTGGCTGCCTGCGCCCACCGTAGGGGTGGGCGCTTGCGATGTTCGGCTTCGGCCGAGAAGGAGGATCGAGATCGCTGAGATCGAAATTGGCGCCGTCATCGACGGCACCGTCGAGCGCATCACCCCGTACGGCGCTTTCCTGAAACTGGAGGACGGGCGGCTGGGCCTCGTCCACATCTCCGAGGTCGACCGCAACTACGTGAAGGACGTGCACGACCACCTCCGCGAGACGGACGTCGTGCAGGCCAAGGTCCTCGCGATCAAGGAAGACGGCAAGATCGACCTTTCGATCAAGGCGCTTCAGGACCCTCCGCCGACCACCCGTCGGCGCGGCTCGGACCCAGAGTTCGAGCACATGCTGAAGAAGTTCATGAAGCAGAGCGAGGAGCGTCAGGTGGACTTCAAGCGGGCTGTGGAGCACAAGCGGAAGTAGCTCCCTTGTTGTTGCGTGATATCCCTGAGGCGTTGGTCGGGGGATGAGGATTCCTCGCTGCTCGGACTCCTCGCTTCGCTCGTCGCCTCGTCGACGCTGTGGATCCTCATCCCCCTCCCTGCACTTATGAATAGCGAGCTTCGTTCGTCGGATGTGGCTCTTGTTCGGGAGCAGTTGGGGAGGGATCCGACTACTCCGTTTTCGGTGGTGGCTCGGTGTTCATCGGGGCATCCGTTGGTTATCCGGAACTTTCCGTTGGACGTTAATGGAGAGCCGTTTCCTACTTTGTTCTGGCTGACTTGTGTTGAGGCTGTGCGGGCTGTTTCTCGGGTGGAGGCGCAGGGGTGGATCGGGCGGTTGAATGAGCGGGTTCAGGATGATGAGGGGTTCGATGCGGATTTGGAGGCTGCGCACTCGGCTTATGCGTTGGAACGTGCGGGGCTGCTGGGCGAGGCTCTCGGGTGGGGCGGTGTAGCGGGGACTCGGACCGGTGTGAAATGTCTTCACGCTCATTACGCGTATCACTTGGCCGGTGGGGTGGATCCGGTGGGGGCGTGGGTCGCTCAGGAGGTCGAGCCCGTCCATGAGCCGGCTTCAGGTCGCGTGGCCGCGATCGATCAGGGAACCAATTCGATCCGGTTATTGGTGGCCGAGCCGGCGGCGGGCGGTGGGATGGGCGAGATCGCCCGGGACATGGTGATCACGCGACTCGGTGAAGGCGTGGATGCGACCGGGCGGTTGGATGCGGACGCCTTAGCCCGGACGGTTGAAGTTCTGGGGCGGTTCTGCCGGAGGGCGAGGGCCCTTGGGGCCGAACGCATCCGGGTCGCCGCTACGAGTGCCGTTCGCGATGCTTCGAACCGATCCGAGTTCGAGGACGCGGTCTTGCTTCACGCGGGTTCGACTCTCGAGGTCATCAGTGGCGAGCGCGAGGCCGGTCTGTCGTTCCTCGGGGGGACGCATGGGTTGGATCCCGCCGACGGGCCGTTCCTCGTGCTGGACATAGGGGGAGGCTCAACCGAGTTCGTGGTCGGGACCGCGCCCGGTGTCGCCGACGCGGCTATCTCTACTCAGATGGGGAGCGTGCGGCTCACGGAGCGTCACATCTTCACCGATCCGCCGACTTCTCCGGAAGTGGAGGCGCTCGAGTCTGCCGTCTCGGCGGTTCTCGCCGAAGTGGAGCAGGCGGTTCCGGTGGCGAGCGCCCGGATGCTCGTCGCGGTGGCCGGGACGGCAACGACTCTTCAGGCGATCTCGCTCGGACTGGCGCGGTACGACCCCGACGCGATCCATCGCACGTTGCTCTCCCTGGAGGAGGTCGACCGCATCCTGCTCGATCTGGCTCTCATGACGAACGCCGAGCGCGCGGCGATGCCGGTGATGGCGCCCGGACGCGGCGACGTGATCGTCGCGGGGGCCGTGGTTCTGGCCGGCGTCATGCGAAGGTTCGGGTTCGACTCGGCGTTCGTGTCGGAGACGGACATCCTCGACGGGCTTGCCTTCGAGATGCTCGGCATCGGGTAACCTGGCGCGCCGTGACCAGTCGCTCCAGAGAACGTCAGCTCGCCAAGCTCGCCGCTCGCCGTCAGGCCGACCGGCACGCTCAGCAGCGCCGTCGCTCGCTCATCGCCGGGATCGTCGTCGGCACGCTCGTCGTAGGTCTGGCCATCGGCGGGGGCATAACGATCCTCAGCAAAGATAGGGACAAGGCGAGCGGCACCCCTAAGCCGACCGGCAGCGTCGAGCCTTGCAGCACCGATGTCCCCAAGGCGGCCGGCGATACCAAGCCGACCTTCGAGGAAGCCCCGAAGGTCACGATCGATCCGAAGAAGACCTATACGGCAACGATGGTGACGAGCTGCGGAACGGTCGTGATGGAGCTGTTCCCCGATGTCGCGCCGATCGGAGTGAACAACTTCGTGTTCCTTGCGAAGCAGGGGTTCTACGACGGGTTGACTTTCCATCGAGTGGTTGACGGGTTCGTCATCCAGGGCGGCGATCCCAAAGGCAACGGCAACGGAGATGCGGGCTATGAGTTCGTGAACGAGATCTCCAAGCAGGTGACGTTCGACTCCGAGGGCCTGCTCGCGTACGCGAACTCGGGGCCGGACACGAACGGGAGCCAGTTCTTCATCACTTTGGCCCCGACGCCGAACCTGGACCCGTCGGCCTCCGGTAGCTACACGATCTTCGGCAAGGTCATCGAGGGTATGGAGGTCGCCCGGTTGATCGGTTCCCAGCCGGCGGTAGATCTCACTGGCCAGGGCGAGGCAAGCAGTCCGATCACGAAGATCTACATCGACTCGATCACGATCACCGAGAAGTAGCGGCCGGCGAGGGAGGGCTCCATCCGAGCTCGCGGTGAGTGCTCGGTTCGACTCGGAAGGGAGGACCGGCGGAACCATCCTTGAGGGTGACCCGTCATTCCAGCGTGCCCCGCCGATCGCTCAGCCGCCCAGCGCTCTTCGTCGCTTTGACGGTCCTGTCCCTTGCAGCTCCATCTATTCGTGTGGAAGCCGAGCCGGCTGTTAGCCGCAAGCTCTGCACCATCACTGGGACCAGGGGCCCTGACCGACTTCTCGAGGGCACCGATGGACCCGATGTCATCTGCGGCCTGGGTGGCCGGGACAAGATCAAGGGCATGACCGGTGACGACGTCATCTATGGAGGTCCGGGGCGCGACCTCATCTATGGCAATGGCGGCGATGACACTATCTGGGGCGGGGCCGGGGGCGACGAGATGCGAGGGGGCAACACCGCCGATCGCATCCTTGGGGGGAAGGGGAACGACGGGATCAGCCTGGAGGAAGGCTCGGATGTGGGCTGGGGCGGACGGGGCCGCGACGGCGTGTCAGCGACCGGGGGATGGGATGTCCTACGCGGTGGTCGCGGGCGTGACTTCTTGTGCGCATG
>JANPEZ010000004.1:0-4839 GCA_031423155.1 Actinomycetes bacterium | reverse complement strand
CGCCCGTCCACTTCGAGCAGGTCCACGCCCTCAGAGGTCAGACCGAACGGCTCCCCCAGCTCGGGCAGGTTCTCGACGTTGCCGGCGGCTCTGTAGCCGAAGGTGAAGTTGGCGCCAACGACCGCGTGGACGGCGTGCAAGCCGTCGACGAGAACCTCGGCGACGAACGCCTCGGCCGGGACGACCGAGAAGTCCCGGTCGAAGGCCAGGACGAGTAGCACGTCGACGCCAGATCCGGCGATGAGTTCGGCGCGCCGCTCAACGGTGGATAGCAGCCGTGGCTCGTCGCCAGGTGTCAGCACCTCGCGTGGGTGGCGATCGAACGTGACGGCGACCGAGCGCACGCTTCTGTCTTGGGCAGCCGCAACCGTGCGCCGGAAGACCTCTCGATGGCCCAGATGCACCCCGTCGAAGAATCCGACCGTCACGACGCAGGGCTCGTCGGATAGGGGAAGAGCTTCCAGACCGCGGACGATCTCCATGCCGGGCAGCCTATCCGACGGAACCGGGCGCACCGGCGCTAGCCAAGATCATGAGCGGTTTGCCCTTGGTCGCCTCGTCCTCATAGATGCCGATCAGTCCTTGCGGGCCGAAGACCGTGTAAGCGCCCGCGATGCCGGCCGGTCCGAGGATCCGGCCGTGACCGGCGGCTATCGCCTCTTCCACGTCCAGGTCCAGACGAGGTAGATGCGCGACGGCTCGCTCCAGGGGTAAAGGCGTCCCCGGGGCGTCCGGCGGTGTGGCGTCGGCTACCTCGAATGGCCCTATCGCGGTCCGTCGCAGGCGCGTCAGATGCGCGCCGCAGCCGAGAGCGTCGCCCACATCCGCGAGCAGCACCCTCACATACGTTCCGCTGGAACACGTCACGAGGAAGTCGACGTTGTTGCCTTCGATGCGCTGCAACTCGAAAGCCGACACCTCGATCGCCCGGGGCTCCGCCTCGAGTCGTTCTCCTTTGCGTGCCGCCTCGTACAGCTTGCGGCCGCCGACCTTGACGGCCGAGTAGGCGGGCGGGCGTTGCATCGACTCGCCGGTCAGGGCGGCCATCGCCCGGAGGACCTGGTCCCTGCTCGCAGAGACTTCGGCCGTCGACGTGACTTCGCCTTCGGCATCGAGCGTCGTCGTTGTGATGCCCAGCCGCGCCGTGCCTTCGTAGGTCTTGGGGAAGTCCCCCAAGAATCGAAGCAAGCGCGTCGCTCGGCCGACGCCGATCAGCAGCAACCCGGTCGCCATCGGATCGAGCGTCCCGGCGTGACCTACCTTGCGGGTACCGAGCGCCCGCCTGACGACGTCGATCACGTCGTGGGAGGTCATCCCACCCGGCTTGTCGACGAGGAGCAGGCCTTCCGGATCGCTCACGGCAGTGCGGGTTCGCCGCGGAGGGCGGCCGTGAGACGTTCGATCGAGCCGGCGACCCCGTGGGCCGAGGTGTAACCGGCGGCCAGCCGATGCCCTCCCCCACCGAAGGCGGTGGCGATGGCTGACAGGTCGCTGGCGCCGCGGGAACGAACGCTGACCTTGAACCGGCCGTCCTTGGTCTGCTTCAAGACGGCGGCGACGTCGACATCGCGCGCCGTGCGGATCCAGTCGATCAGGTCGTCGGTCTCCATCGCCTGAACGCCCGCGTCGGTCAGATCCGCCTGGGTCACGTAGGTCCAGATCAGGTCCGCATCGGCTACGTGCTCCAAGCGGGCAAGGGCCAGACCGACGAGCTTGAGGTACTCCCAGCGGTTGTCCTCATATAGGGCTTGAACGATGGCGGTGTGATCGAAGTTGTGCTCGCGAAGCCTGGCCGCGATCCGGAGCGTCTCGGGCTTGGTGGCCTCGTACTGGAACTTGCCGGTGTCGGTGACGAGGCCGGCATAGAGGCAGTGGGCCGCATCGTCGGTGAGCGCACCGCCCATCGCGTCGATAAGCCTCACGACCATCTCGCATGTGGACGAAGCCGTCGGATCGTTGAGCGAGATCGTCCCCAGGCCGTCGTTGGAGCGGTGGTGGTCCAGCCAGATGACCTCGCCGGCTCGCGCGACCGATGCTTCCAGACGGCCGAGCCGGTCGATCGAGGCGCAGTCGCAGGTCACCATCACGGCGGGTTCCCTCGGGAAGTCGGCCGCCTGGACGAGCCTGTCACTGCCGGGAAGGAGAGCAGCCCACCTCGGAGGGTCCAGCGGCTCGTTCGGGAACGAGCAGATCGTCTCGACCCCACGCGAGCGCAGGAACGCCGAAAGCCCCAACATCGAGCCCAGGGCATCCGCGTCCGGATTCACGTGGCAAGCGATCGCGACCTCGGTCGCTCCGCCGAGAACCGCGGCCGCTCGCGCTAGCGCCTCATCCATCGGCTTCCTTCCTGTGAAGTTCGGCTATCAACGCGTCGATGTGCGCGGCGCGTTCGACCGTTACGTCCTCTTCGAACTCGATATCGGGCAGGTACTTGAGCCGGACCTGGCTGCCGAGGCATCGGCGCAGGTGAGGCTGGGCCGAACGCAGCCCGGCGCGCGTGGACTTCTTCTCCTTCTCGGTGCCCAGGGTCGTGTAGTAGACCCAGGCATGGCGAAGGTCCGGCGTGACCTTGACTCCTGTCACCGTGACGAATCCCACGCGAGGATCCTTCAGCTTAGGGATCTCCTCGGCGAGGATCTCGCGGAACTCCTCCGAGACCCTGCTTGTTCTCTCGCTCACGCGTCCTCCGGATAATGGAGCGTCAGTTCCGACTCGATGATCTCGACCTCGGTCCAGCGCTCGATCAGTTTCTCGACCTCGTGCATCACCTTGCGCAGGTGATACTGCTCGGCTCCCGTGGCCGCGACCGCAAGCTCGGCGCGCTGCCACAGGTCATGATGGCCCGACTCGGCGACGCTGACGTTGAACTTGGCTCGGATGGCTGCCGTCAGGGACTTCACCACGTGCCGCTTCTCCTTCAGAGAGGCGCAACCGGGGATGCGCAGGTCGAACCTCTCCAGGGCTACGAGCATCGGCTACAGGGAGCGCGCCACCTCGCGCACTTCGAACGCCTCGATGAAGTCGCCCTCCTTGATGTCCTGGAAGTTCTCGATCCCGATGCCGCACTCGTACCCCTGGGCGACCTCCCTCACGTCTTCCTTGAACCTTCGGAGCGAAGCGACCTTGCCCTCGTAAACGACGACGCCATCGCGAACCAGGCGGGCGCGCCCGTCGCGCGGGATCGTGCCCTGCAGCACGTAACTACCTGCGATGACTCCCAGCTTGGGCACCCGGAAGAGCGTGCGGACCTCGGCCCGGCCGATCTCGGTCTCTCGCTGCTCGGGCTTGAGCAGACCGGACAGAGCAGCCTTGATGTCGTCGATGGCCTCGTAGATCACGCGATACGTGCGGACGTCCACACCCTCGCGTTCGGAGAGCTCGCGCGCCTTAGCATCGGGCCGCACGTTGAAACCGACCACGATCGCCCCTGATGCCATGGCTAGCGTGATGTCGTTCTCCGTGATCCCTCCGGCGGCGCTGCGCACGATGTTGACGCGCACCTCCTCCTGTGGGAGCTTCAGAAATGCGTCCGCCAAAGCGCCTAGGGACCCCTGGACATCCGCCTTGATGATGACGTTCAGTTCGGGTACCTCGGTCTGCTCCTGCTGACGGATGAAGTCCGAGAGCGTCGGGGGTCGGCTGACCACGAGCTCGGCGGCGCGGGTACGGGCCTCGCGCTCGGCCGCTATGTGACGAGCCTCGCGCTCGTCCGCCACGCCTCGGAAGTCATCCCCCGAGGAAGGGACGTGGCTCCAGCCCAACAGGACCACCGGCTTGCTCGGGCCGGCTTTCTCGATCGCCACGCCGTTCTCGTCCTGCATCGCGCGGATCTTCGCGTACGAGGTTCCGCAGACGAGAGCGTCGCCGACCTTCAGCGTCCCCTTCTGGACGAGGACCGTCGCGACGGGGCCCCGGCCTTTGTCCAGGTGAGCTTCGATGACCGTTCCGCGGGCCCGGCCGGTCGGATCGCCCTTGAGTTCCTCCAGATCGGCGACCAGCAGGATGGTCTCGAGCAGCGCGTCGATGTTCTGAAGAGCCTTGGCAGAGACATCGACGAACTCGTGGGTGCCGCCCCACTCGGCGGGAACGACTCCCTGCTCAACCATCTGCTGGCGCACACGCGCCGGATCTGCCTCGTCCTTGTCGACCTTGTTGACCGCGACGATGATCGGGACGCCCGCAGCCTTGGCGTGATCGAGAGCCTCGATGGTCTGGGGCATCACACCGTCGTCCGCGGCTACCACAAGAACCGCGATGTCGGTGACCCTGGCGCCGCGGGCGCGCATCGCCGTGAAGGCTTCGTGTCCGGGGGTGTCGATGAAAGTGATGTCGCGCGCGTTGGCATGTACCTGATAGGCGCCGATGTGCTGGGTGATCCCGCCGAACTCTCCCGCGACCACGTTCGTCGAGCGGATCGCGTCCAGCAACTTGGTCTTGCCGTGGTCGACGTGGCCCATGACGGTGACGACGGGGGGCCTGGCAACGAGCTTGGCTTCGTCGACGGGCTCGTCGTCGAAGACATCTTCCTCTTGGTCGACCCCGACGACCTCGGCCGTATACCCGAGCTCGTCGGCGATGAATGCGATGGCCTCAGGGGAAAGCGACGTGGTGGCGGTCACCATCTCGCCTGAGGAGAAGAGGATCTTCACGATCTCCGAGGGCGTGCGGTCGAGCTTCTCGGCGATCGTCTGCGCGGTCGAGCCCTGGACGAATTGCACTATGGGCTTGTTCGGGTCGACGGGAGTGGGGGCGGGCCCCGGGGCAGGGGCCGGGGCGAGAGGCGTGGGCGCCGGCGGGGCGACCGCCGGAGGGACCTCGGCTACCGGGGCCTCGTCCGGG
>JANPEZ010000003.1:0-4511 GCA_031423155.1 Actinomycetes bacterium | reverse complement strand
AACGCTTTGGTCAGCATCGCCATCTCGTAGCCGCACTCGGGACACTCGTAAACGACCGAGAGCGAACCGCGCTCGGGCGGACCCATGGTTCGCAGCTTCATCGGACTGTCGCAGGGGACGCAGAGGAACTTCATCGGGGAGACTCCTGGCCCGCCCGTAGCTCACTCGACCTGTGAGCGGAGGCGGGCGTTGTCGATTCGAGGCTGTCCAGCAGTCGCTGCGCCACATGCTCCAAGGCGCGGCCGACGGGTGTGTCGGGGTGTTCCGCTAACGGGACCCCTAGGTCGCAGAGACGCGCGAGCTCGGGGTCGAATGGGACGGTCCCGAGGCAGGGGATCTCCAGGCCCGATGCATCGGGTGAGACGTCGGTCGAAACAAAGAGCGGCCTGATGGCGTTGCAGTCGCGGCAGTAGTAGCCGCTCATGTTCTCGACGTAACCGAGGAGGCGATTGGGTCTCTTCGACAGCGCTGCCACCGAGCGCGCGACCACACCTCGTGCCACCTCGGAAGGGATCGTGACGAGCAGGAACGAGGTCCGTGGCCCGAGAAAATCGGCGTACTGAACGGTCCGCTCAGCTCCCGGCGGCAGGTCGAACATCAAAAGGTCGAGCGCTCCCCACTCGAAGGACTCGAGGATCTCGCCGAGGAACGCAAACTCCCTCGTGGCGCGCCACGTGTGGGACTCTCCCTGCGCCACACTCTCGAACTCGAGCGACTCCGACTCCGGGATCAGCGAGCCCATCGAGAAGACCCCGATCCCGTTGCGTGTCCGCGGGAGCGCCACCTTGCGGCTGCCCGGAACGAACAGTGCGCCCTGAACACCGGCCATGCGCGCCTGTGTGGGTCCGTTGAAGTCCGCGTCCAGGATTCCGATCCGAAGCCCCCGGGCGCGCAGAGCGCCCGCAAGATGCAGCGTCAAGGTGCTCTTGCCGACGCCCCCCTTGCCCGAACCCACGGCCACGAGATGGCGCACCCCAGCGAGCCCGTCGGTAATGCGAGTACGTTGCTCGACCACCTGCTCGAGGATTCTGGACCCTCCGTCGCCGACGATGTCGTGGTAGCCCTTCATCTTGCTGACCGCCTAGTTTGCCCTCGCCCTCGCTGCGTAAAGTAGATGCCCGCCGGCGGGGCGGAAACCGAGCGCCTCCAGCAACTCTCTGGACATCTCCGCTGGGTGGACCTTCGGGAAGCGGAAGGTCCCCACGCCTTGCGCGCGCAGATGCGAGAGCAGTTGCCTCAGACGGGCGCCACCGTCCTCGATGAAAGAGCGCAGCGACACAACCTCCGTCCCCTCCACTCCGCGCTCCACGTAAAGGAGATAGGCCTCGATTCGCTCGTCTGAGGCGACGGCGACGCCTGCGATGTCGTCCTTCCTTGCCGTGAGGGTCTCGACCGAGCGCTCCCAGCATACCTGCGGATGCGCCTCTTCAAGAAGACCGTTGGCGGCGAGATCGTCGACCGTCACAGGGATCACGAACCGGCCGTCGCGATCGTCGAACATCCCGACGGCGTCGTGCGCATCGTTCTCTTCATGCTGCAAGACGTAGTCTGTCAGAAGCGCTTCCTGGATATATCCGCTCGCGCCGAACAGCTCGCAGGCAAGGGCGAGAGTCTCGGGGACTTCGGCAATGAGTCGGGGGGGGCCGAGAATCGCGAGCTTCGAGCTGAGCGACGTGAGTAAGTGACGGCCATGACCCTGTCGCCGATGATCGGGATGGACGGCGATCTTGTGGACGAGGGTACCGGAAGGCCGCTTGCCCCCGATCAGGACGCCGATCGCGTCTGAGCCCGAGAATGCGACCATGCAGCTGCTGCACCAGATCTGAAGGCCGCGGATCGACTGCTTGAACGCGGCCGGCGTCATCGGCGGCTCGTCGGGAAAGTACGGAGACCAGCAGCGATTCAGCGCGTCGACGAGGAGCGCCACGTCGTCGGTACGACAAAAGCGGTACGCAGCCACCTTAAGCGCATCCTCTTTACCCCCGGACTGATCAGCCCTGGCGAGGAGTCGCCGACAGTGGTCTCACCTCGTTGAGATAGCCGCCACCCGCCGGGGCTTCTTGATTGGACCCGGGTATCGCCCCGTTTCGAGGGCCGACTGCGTCAGGGACCGCTGCAGAAGGGACCGCAGACTTCCGTGCCGTCGTCGCGACCCCAGGGGTCGCGCCCGCAGAGGACGCCGCCGAGTAGGTCGCCATCATCTCAGCCATCATCTGTTTGCCCATCTCGATGCCATCCTCGACGAGCGCAAGGTCAATGGCCGTCACGGCGCGCTCCCGCGCCAGTTCCTCGATCCTCTCCTGCGTCTTGCCGCGCATGAAGCCGGCTGGGACCCGGAAGATCCTCTGCACGGCGTCGTCGGTCCAGTCCAGTGTCGAAATCAAGGGGTTCTTTCGGTCGTCGCGAGCGATGAGTCTGGCTTCGCTCCCTGCGCCACCGCTCGGGGAGGCTTCAGTCGCACGGGCTCGCGGCATGTCGGCGGAGGGGGTTTGGATATCGAGCGGCGTTCCCGTCTCCTCCTCGATCACTCGCCGGGCGAATTCGAGCGTGATCGCGTCGAGCCTCTTCATGCGCGCGCTCTTTTCGACACGCGCCTTGACACGGCGGCGCAGATAGGCGTTCTTCATGGTCCAGAGGCCCTTCCTGGCCTCCTCTGTCCAGCGAAGCTTGCGCCCATCGTAGGTGGTTTCCTCCTCGAGACCTCCCTCGACCTCGGCGATCCTTTCGATCATCTCCCGGGAGATCAGCTCGAAGTCCGTGCCGCCGCAGACGGTGCACTTCACGGCGCCGGTCTGCGTAGCCGTGACGCCGCACTCCCGGCACATCGACACGGGGCCAGCCTTGGCCCGCTCGAGTGCCACCGCCTCGGCCAGCGCCTTGGTCGCGTTTGCGGCGCTCTTCGGCATGAACCGATCCATCGCTTCGTCGATCACCGCGCTGGTGACCACCGAATGCCCCTTCTCGAGCGCCAGGCGAAGGACGCCGGTGCGGGCGATACCCTTGACCTGCTCGGGCACGCGCGTCATCCGCGCCTCGGCTTCGGGTGTCCATCGGACCGTCTCCTCGGCGCGCAGATCGATGGACGGCACCGCGAGGCGCGTGGACAGGAGGATGTCGCAGGGCGCGGCTCGGAGAATGTTCTCGACGTTGCTCCCCAGCGCCTTCTCGTCCCTCGGACTGTGGACGCCGATCCGCCCCAGCACGAGGAGCCAGGGATTCGTCTTGCGCGCGTAGTCGATGATCTTCTGGAAGGGCTTGCCGTCGAGGAGCGTCTTCTTGATCGCGATGCCCATATCGCTCGCCATCCGCTCGCTGACTTCGAGATGAGACTGATAGATCTGCGCGAGCCCGGTGTCGATGATCTCTTCGTGGAGCTGATTCTGCTCCTCGAAGCGGAAGACCTTCGCCGCCTTCTCGGTGAGGACGCCGACGATGCCGTTGAAGACCGAGTAGTGCAGGTAGGGATCGTAGACGGCGATCGTTTCGACCTTCTTGCCGAACTGGCGAGCCAGGTCGATGGCGGTCATGAAGGCGCCGAACGACTGCGGACTGCCGTCGATGCCGACCAGGATCGTGTCCCGCTCGGCCTCGTCCTTCTCGGGGACGTGCTTGATCACCCAGACGTCGCGGTCGGCCTGGCGCGCGACGCGTTCGCAGACCGACCCGATCACGCTGTCGCGGGCGCGCCCGATCCCGAGCGCGCCGATCACGACCAGATATAGTCCGAGCCCTCGAGATCTCTGAGGATCTCGGCGTGATGCTTCCCGTCCATCATCCGTGGCTCGAACTCGAGGTTCGATGCTTTGCACTGCTTCGACATGCCGTCGAGGTAGCTGTCGGAGATGAGCTTGAGACCCATCGTGATCAGGCTGTCGTGAATCTTGCGCTGGCGCTCCAGCTCCACCTCGTCGATGTACTCCTCGGGCAGCGTGTACTCCATCTGCCTGAAGCGATAGTCGTGCAGCTTGGCCGCGTAGACGTGGCAGCCCGCCAGTTTCGCGGAGAACGCCTTGCCCAGCGCGAGCGAGCAGGCGACGGCGCGGTTGGAGTGGTCGGAGTTATCGACCGGAACGTAAATGCTCTTGTACATTGGTTTCTCCGGATACCCGTTGGCTCACGCGCTGGTGGCGGTCATGCCGTAACGCCGCCGCACCCACCAGATCACGGCCAGCTCGATCGCGAGAATGAACGCCGCCGTCTTCACCATCGGGCCGATCGGTGACGGGACAACGGCCGGTTCGACGTAGAGCGAGAACCACGTCGTGAGGCCTCGCCGGTTGCCGCGCTCGCGCGAGAGCCCGTCCCAGACCGAGAACGCGATCGGCAGGAACTCCGTCGGCGTGAACGGCGCGCCCGACGAGGCGCGGAGCGGCCGCTTGAAGATGACCGACCATTCCCCCTGGTCGTAGCTCGCGACGCCGGTGACATCCCCGGTGTCGTTCGGCGCGATGTCCGCGCTTCCCCGGCCTGTGAACTGAAGAGGATCCGGGCGGGCCAGATCGTAGAACCAG
>JANPEZ010000002.1:0-2471 GCA_031423155.1 Actinomycetes bacterium | reverse complement strand
CGAGCTTGCGCACCGCCTCGGCGGTGAGCGACCTGGGCTTCGCCTTGCCCCAGTGCTTGAGCACTACGCCATAGGACGCGCAGGCGCCCGCGGTGTGTAGACGGCCACGAAGATCCGCCGAAATGTGGCCAACGTGGTGGGCGGGGCGGTGTCGCCTCCGGTCGCCGCGGCAGCGAGCGACCGGAGGTGGTCGATCTGGTCCTACTTCGTGCGGCGCGGGGGCGTGGGCGGCGTCGGCTTCGGGCGCTGGCGGTACGAGTCTCCGTGGATGTCGAAGGTGACGAGGTTCTCGGTGAAGCGGTCGACGAGGGGCACGAGGCAGGCGGCGCCCGGGAACACGTTCACCCAGTCCTTGAAGGGCAGGTTCGTGGTGATGATCGTCGAGGCGTTGTCATGCCGGCGGCTGATGATCTGGAAGAGCAGATCGACGGCGCGAGAGTCGATCGGCTGGTATCCGAGCTCGTCCAGGATGAGCAGGTCGACGCCGGTGTAGCGGCGGAGCCTGCGCTCCACCGCAGGGAGGGATTCCTGCCGGAGAAGGTCGGCCAGCGCAGAGGACAGGTTCGTGAAGACGACGGTCATTCCCGCCTCGAGCGCGCGAATGCCGAGGTTCTTGGCGAGCGTCGTCTTTCCCGTCCCCGCCGGTCCGCGGAAGAGCACGTTCTGTTTCTTCCGGACGAAGCCGAGCGTGGCGAGATCCTCGTAGACGGCCTGGTCGGCGCGCTTGGGGTAGCTCCAGTCGTAGTCGGAGGAGGGCTTCGTCGTGCCGAGCGACGCCTTCTTCGTGCGGGACGCCAGGTTGCGCACCTCTCGCTCGCGCCGCTCGAGCTCAGCGAGCTGCTCCACGGTTTGCATCGGCGAGGCTCGGGATTTCGTCAGATGGGCGAGCAGGGCGTGGATCTGATCGCGTGAAGCCCGAAATCCGAGCGCGTTCAGGGTGTCGACGACGTCGGTCACGGCGTGCCCCCCTTCTTCGTGTCGTACGAGGCCAGGTCGTGGGACACGACGTCCACGTCCACGACGTGGGGCGGCAGGGGCAGCGCCAGAGGGACAGGCAGGTTGCCTCGCCGCCGGACCTGCTCGCACAGGAGAGCGAGCGCACCGACGTCATGCGTGTCGCTCGCGCACATCTCCAGGACCGCCTGCCGCAGGAGGTCTGCCCCGTAGAGATCGCGGAGTTTCTTCGTTCGGGCCGTCATCGCACCGACGTTGCGCCCCCGCTCGACCCACCGCTCGAAGACGATGTGGAGCTCCGGGATCTCGAGGAGCATGTGGCTGCGCACGGGCGCTGCGTTCGCGGCACGTCGCTCCTCGATGAGGTCTCGCCTGTGCGCGAGGTCGTCGATGCGCTGGTGTCTGCCAGTGGATCGTGCGTGACGCGCGACCTCCGTGGCCCCGTCGAGGAGCCGTACGACGGAGTCGTCCGCCACCAGGGTGAGGGTCCCGCCGGCGTAGCGCGACGGCACGGAGTACCTGTTGGTCGCGAGACGCACGCTCGCCGTCTTGTCCACGGCGACCGGCGTGATGAGGTCCGTCGATGGGAGATGCACCGGGAGCGGCAAGAGCTTCGATCGCTCCTCCTCCCAGACCTCGCGTACCGTCCGCGTCGGCTGGGTGGGGTGCCGGCGCTCGCACACGACCTCCTCGATGAATTCCAGGAGCTCCAGGTTGCCACGTTCGATGCTGACGATCGTCCGCGCCGCGAAATGGGCTTCCTTCAGGTCCCGAATCCCGCGCTCCACGCCGCCCTTGTCGGTCGGTGTTCGAGGTCGGCACAGCCGGGGCATGACGTGCAGCGCCGCGGCGAAGTCGAGCAGATCACGTTGCAGACGCTTCGCGTCGCCGAAGCGCTCGATGACCACCGCCTTCGTGTTGTCGAACAGCCACTCGCGGGGGGTGCCACCGAAAAAGAGGAGCGCACGGTGCAGCGACCGACGCAGCGACTCGACCCCAAGATCGAGCACCAGCTCCGCGTACCGGTAGCGAGAGTAGGCGAGCGTCATCAGGAAGACCCACAGCACCCGCTCGCCACCCGGGACCGGCAGCGTGCCCACCTTTCCCCAGTCGATCTGCGCTTGCTCTCCCGGCAATCGCTCGCACACGAGGTACGCCTCGACCCGCGGCCTCGGGCGGACTCGGGCGACGTAGCGGCGGACCGTCCGGGCGCTTCCCGGAAATCCCCGCTTGCGGATCATGTGATACAGCCGCTTCGCTCGCAGTCGGGGGTGCTTGTCCAGCGTCTGCAGGATGAAGGGCTTGTACGGATCCAGCCCGCTCGTCCGGGGCGGACGTTCCTTCGGGGCACCGTGCTCCGCGTCCAGCACCCGCTTTACCACCTCGTGATGCACAACGAGCTCCTTCGCGATCGTCCCGGGCGGCCACCCTTCCGCGTGCGACAGACGCACGATCTCCGCATCGATCTCCCGTGAGACCGTCATCGGAGCACCCCTTCCAGCGTCACCTGGCGCAGA
>JANPEZ010000001.1:0-2985 GCA_031423155.1 Actinomycetes bacterium | reverse complement strand
GGGATCAAGATCGATGCGACCCACGCCAAGGACGCCGAGATCGCACACTCGGGCTAGGCGCGTCACTTGGTCGCTATGACCTGCCAGTAGTCGGGCATGCGGCGCTTGATGCCGCGAGGGACCAGTGCGTTAGCGGCTGCGTTGACGGGCGTGGACACGGCTCTCCGATAAGCGCTGCCCGCGCGGCCGCTCGAACCCGCGATCGTCTTCGGCAGCAGCCGGAAGTCGTTGGGGCGCAGACGGACCCGCGAGAAGCCTTTGAACAGTTCAGCGACTTCGCTGCGCCGGTAGGCGCGCATCGGCCCGTTGCGATCCTCGTCGCCGCTCAGGTGCAGCCATGCAGTGAAGGCTGCGGCCTGGAGTCCTCCAAGGGTTGCGGCGTTGATGAAGTCCCGGCCGAGCACGAACAGCTTGCCTCCGGGGCGCAGGACCCGCCGAGCTTGGCCGATCACTCGTGCGCTGGTTGCCTTGGGGTTGTGAAGGAGCACCTCGCTGATGACGACGCTCTGAACCGATGAGTCGACCAACGGGATCCTGTCGATCGGAGAGTGGATCAGCAGCAAGGGAGTCGCGTTCTCCGGCGCGCTCGTCGGATGTCGTTCGTGGAAGAACCTCAGCATCGTCGGCGATCCGTCCAGGCCGATGTATCCCTCGAAGGTCCGCTCAACCAGCAGGTACTTGGCTATCCGACCATAACCGCAGCCGATGTCCAAGATGACGCCGTCGGCTGCCTCGGCCAGCAAGATGGCGACCGCATCCGAGGTCTTGGCACGCTCGGCATCCTCGTCGGCCGCCGCCGCCGCGGCGTGCAGGGGATCCTCGCGCGCAAGGTCCTCCCAGATCTGGGCGTCGCCGGTCAAGTCGTCGATCTCGGACCAGTAAGGCCCGGCGTCGACGAGTCCGGGCTTCAGCAGACGGGACAGTTCTTCCACGGGCAACATCGTAGAGCTTAGGAAGAAGCATCCGCGCTCACGGTTTCCTACTTGACACCCGGGCGCGGCGCGCCTTCACGCGCAGCCAGGTTCAGGTCATAACCTTGCGCCCGTGGACGATCTCGCGCGATTCTTCGGGCTGGAGCGACGACTGCTCGAGCGACTCAGCACGCGGATCGAACCCCTCGATCTCGGAACGGCGTTCTTCGACGAAGAGAACCGCGAGCGCTACAACTCGAACTTCCTCCTCACCGAGGGTCCTCTCGATGGGGTGCCAGTGGAAGCGCTCCTCGAAGCGGTCGATCGGGCTCTCGGCGAGGCCGGCTACCAGCACCGGGGGGTGCTGATCCGGGACGACGCAGCGGGCGAGCGGTACGCGCCAGCCTTCACGAGCCACGGCTATAGGATCGAGCGCAACGCGATCATGGTCCACCGGCGAGAACCCGACCGGGCGTCAGACCTGCCCGTCGAGGAGGTCTCGTTCGCCGAGGTCAGAGACCTCATCCATGAGGTGTATCGGCGCGAGCCCGAGCTCGATTCCGACGAGATCACGCGACTGTTCACGGAGCAGCACGGGAAGAACGAGCGAGTGATCGGAGCGCGGTTCTTCGCCGTCCGGCTGGGCGGCCAGCTCGCCGGCGACTGCGAGCTTTACGTCGACGGTTCGGACGCTCAGGTCGAGTACGTGGACACACTTGAGGAGTTCCGCGGTCGAGGCGTGGCTCGCGCCGTCGTCCTCCGGTCGATCGAGGCCGCGCTCGAGGCCGGCGCTCGCCACGTTTTCATCTTGGCGGACGACGATGACTGGCCCAAGGATCTCTATGAGCGCCTCGGCTTCGACCGGATCGGTCGGACCTGGCAGTTCATCCGGGAACCGAAGGGCAAGGCCGCGGAGCCGAAGTCCTGAACGCGTCCGTCATCGGTCTCCCTGTCGGCGTGTCCAGTCACTTCGCTCAGGCGACCTCGGTCACAAAAGCAAAGGACCCTTCTTTTGCCCAGGCGAGAGCGGGACGAGTTCGCGCACCCACCGCCACCTTTCGGGGACTCACAGGGAGTGTGACCGGACCGGTACACCAGAACCCCGATGTCCTCCGGTGTAGCGCGCCACGACAGTGAACGGCACGGTCGGCTGGCGTCCGAGCTGCTCGCGCACGGCCAGCAGGTCGGACGCTCGAAGCTCGCGGTTCGCGGGTGAGGGGAGGTGTCCACGAGCGCTCATCTTGGCAGGACGGACATGGACGCACCTTCATACTAGGCCCGTGACACGGGACCCCGCGTTCGCCGAGCGTTACGCCGAGCGGATCTTGATCCGGCGGTTCCGCCCGAAGGATACGGCTGCGTTCGCCGCGTATCGGTCGGATCCGAACGTCGCGCGCTACCAGAGCTGGGACGGCTACTCGCTGATCCAGGCAGAACGGTTCATCGCCGACATGGCGGACGCCGACCCCGGGACGCCGGGCGAGTGGTTCCAGTTCGCCGTGGTGGACACCGTCAGCGACGACCTCATGGGCGACGTCGCCCTGCGTGTACTGGCCGAAGACGCAGCACGAGCAGAGCTCGGGGTCACGTTCGCGCCGGAGCACCAGGGGAAGGGCTACGCGACCGAGGCGGTCGCTGCCGTGATCGGCTACGCGCGTGAGCGGCTCGACGTCACCGCCGTCTTTGCGATCGCGGACGCCCGGAACCAACCATCCATCGCCCTGCTCGAGCGGATCGGCATGAAACGCATCGCCACCGAACGGGCGATGTTCAAAGGCGGATGGTGCGACGAGCACACGTACGAGCTGGGGTTGGCCTGAACCGAGCGTCTCCCGGCTACTTGCGTTTGTGCTCGACGGCCGTAGCTGGCCTCCACCTCGGTCCATCGGTTCCGCTTCACGTGAACCACCTACACAGCCGGTTAGCCGGTTCACGTATAGGGGTAGAGAGACTCTGACCAGCTACGTCAGGGAAGACTGCCTGCTCACGGGGGGCGGTGGTGTCTAAGTTTTAAAAAGAGAAACCACCCCGTGTTCGGCGCGCCAGAACAGAGGGTAACAACAACCCAAACCCC